>JANXZI010000430.1 GCA_025355595.1 Spartobacteria bacterium | reverse complement strand
CGAGGTGCTGCCCGTCGTCGAGGAATGCCCGGTGATCTGCGGCGTCCACGCCACCGACCCGCGACGCCGCATGTGGCACTGGCTCGGCAAGGTGAAGGAGATGGGATTCTCCGGCGTGAATAATTTTCCCACGCACACCATCGTGGACGGCCACTTCCGCGGCGTGCTCGAGGAAACGGGAATGAGCGTGAAAAAAGAATTCGAAATGGTCGCGCTCGCGCGGCGCATGGACCTTTTTTCCGTCGTGTACGTCGGCTCGCCCGAGGAGGCCGAGGAAATGGCGAAGGCCGGCGCGGATGCGATCATCGCGCACGTCGGCACGACCGTCGGCGGGAGCATCGGCGTGAAGAGCGCGGTGAAGAGCTGGGACTTCACCATCAAGCGCACGCAGGAGATCATTGATGCCGCGACGCGCGTGCGGAAGGACATCTTCTTCCTCTGCCACGGCGGCCCGATCAACACCCCCGAGGACGTCGCGCGCGTGATCGCAAACACGGACGCCGTCGGCTTCGTCGGCGCGACCTCGCTGGAGCGCATGGGCATCGAGGAATCGCTCACGAACCTCACGCGCAAATTCAAATCGCTGAAGGTGCCGAAGCGCGGGAAGAAAAAGTAGCCCCCCCCGCGCAAAGGATACGGCGGCGCAGGAATTGAAGTTGTGACTGGTGACTGGTGACTGGTGACTGGTTCCGAGTCCGCGCGTCGCGAGAGTGCTGTGAAATCACGCGTGTCGTCGGCATCGAGCGCCAGTCACTTTTCAACGATCACCAATCACACATTTTTTCTAGCCGCACGCCGTACGCCCGCTCACTCTCCGCGCGCCATGTCTCCAAACCCCAATCTCCCATGGTGGAAGCAGCTCAACGGCTACCACTGGTTTGTCTTCACCGTCGCGTCGCTCGCGTGGCTGTTTGACTGCTTGGATCAGCAGCTTTTCATCCTCGCGCGAGATAACGCAGTCAAATCCCTCGCATCATCCGAGACCTCGCTGCGACAGGGTGAACTCAGCGGTTGGGCGATGAGCATCTTCATCGCCGGCTGGGCGACCGGCGGGCTCATCTTTGGTGCGGTGGGCGACCGCGTTGGTCGCGCGAAGACGCTCGCGATCACGGTTCTGATCTACTCGGTGTTCACCGGACTCTCATCGTTCGCGACGAACATCGGTCAGTTCATGGCCTACCGCGCACTCACCGGGCTCGGAGTCGGTGGCGTGTTTGGCCTAGCCGTGGCGCTCGTCGCCGATGCGCTGCCCGAATCGGCCAGACCAAAAGCCCTCGGGATGCTGCAGGCGCTCTCTGCCGTCGGAAATGTGACTGCGGGAGTCTGTGCGATGTCGCTTTCCGGGGTCGATCCGCTGGTCTCGTGGAAATACCTTTTCTGGATCGGATCCGTCCCCGCGTTTCTGTGCATCTTCATCATGGCCCGGCTGAAGGAGCCGGAGAAATGGCTGGCCGCCAAGGCAACGAGCCGCATTGACAGCACCAAGGCCATGGGCTCCTACGCCAGCCTCTTTGGCGAGGCCCGCTGGCGCAAACCCGCGATCTTCGGGATGTTTCTCTGCGTGGCAGCGGTCGTCGGCCTGTGGGGCATCGGCTTCTTCAGCAACAAGCTCGTCGGTGCCGCCATCGCCGACTCGCTCGCCGGCCAGAATCTTTCGCCGAAGGAAATCACCACGGCCAAGCAATGGTGGTCGGCGGCGAATCTCATCGTCCTGAACATCGGGGCCTTCGTCGGCATGATCGCATTCAGCAAGGCTGCGCATCGGTTCGGGCGAAAGCCGGTTTTCGTCGTGGCATTTCTCGCGGCGATGGCGGCGACGATTTTCTTTTACCAGAAGTTCAATACGAGGAACGACATCTGGATGAGTTTCGTGCTCGGCGTCTGCCAGCTTTCATTGTTCGCGGGCTTCGCGATCTACCTGCCGGAATTGTTCCCCACTCGGCTCCGCAGCACCGGCGTCAGCTTCTGCTATAATGTCGGCCGTTTCATCGCTGCCAGCGGCCCGGTCACGCTCGGTGTATTGCAGTCTGCCATCGGCAAGAAGGCAGTCGCCGCGCTGCCTGCCACCGCCGACGCCGCCATGAAGGCCACCGCGGAACTCAACGCATTCCGGAGCGCCGGCTGCTACATGAGCGCGGTTTTCCTGCTCGGTCTGATCGCGCTCATTTTCCTGCCCGAGACGAAGGGCAAGCCGATGCCGGAGGAATAAAGGTAGGCGCGCGCGGCAAAGCGCGACGTGGGCTTCCGCCCACGCCTACGATCCCCGCCGCGCATCGCGCAGTGCGGGAAACTTTGCGCGCCAGGCGGCGGCTTCGGCGTGTGAAATTTGCGCGGTGAGGATGGTCTCGGCAGTGCCGGCCTCGGCGATGATTTCGCCGTGGGGGCTGATGACCACGCTGCGCCCGCCGCATTCGCAGGTGGGCTCGCGGCCCGTGCGGTTCACGCCGATGACGAAGGCGAGATTCTCGATCGCGCGCGCTTTCAGCAGCGTGAGCCAATGCTCGATGCGGACCTCGGGCCACACGGCGATGACGATGAAGAGATCCGCGCCGCGGTGCATGGCTGCGCGGAAAAGTTCCGGGAAGCGCAGGTCGTAGCAGATGAGCGGCGCGGCGGTGAATTCGCCGAGGCGGAACAGGACCGGCCCGGTGCCAGCCTCATGCACGGTGGATTCGTCCGCATCGCCGAAGCCGGTGAAGGGCTGCTGCTTCACGTAGCGGGCGAGCAGCGTGCCGTCGGTGGCGAAGGTGACGGACTCGTTGCGGCCGAGTCCGTTCGTGCCGGGATTGATCACTCCTCCGGTGACCGTGCAGCGGTGGCGCGTGGCGAGCGTGCGTAGAAAAGTTTCCGTCTCGCGTGAGTCGCCGTGCATGGTCTTGGAAAGGTCCATACTGAATCCCGTGCCGAACATTTCCGGCAGGACGACGAGCGTGCCTGCTCCTGGCGGATCGGCCGCGAGAAGGCGTTCGACTTTTGCGAAATTCGCATGCGGATCTTCCCACACGCTGTCGAGTTGGACGGCGGCGATGTTCATGTGCCGCGCTATTTCTTCGCGGGCAGCGCGCTCTGGATGCTGGCCGCCACTTGCTTGGCGAGGAAGGCGTAGCCCTCCGCCTTGTAATGCACGTCCTTCGCGTTCTGGAGTTCGGCGATGCGCGGCGTGATGGCCGCATTGAGGTCATCAATGGCCACGCCGTTTTCCGTCATCACTTTTTTCGCGATGCCGTTGTATTCCGGCACTTTCCCGAAACGGCGTGATGGAACAAGTTCGCCATCGGGAATCGGCGTCGTTGTCGCCCAGATCAGTTTCGCGCCCGTGGTCTTCATTCGTGCGACCAGCGTGCGGAGATTTTTTTCGTAGTCGTCCGGCTCCACCTGCCGCTTGCCGTCGGGCATGAATTTCAAATCGTGGATGCCCCAGTTGAAATGGATCACGTCCCACTTCCCGGTGCCGAGCCACTTCTCGATGTTGGCGGTGCCGTTCTTGGTCGGGCCGCCATTGGTCGGGATGCGATGGACGTTGGCCTTGCCCTTGAGGATGTCGCGCACGGGCTGGGTGTAGCCGATCGAAATGGAGTCGCCGATGAGCAGCACGCGCGGCAGGCCGGGCTGATCTTCGACCGGTGCGAGCGGGCCGGGGTTGGCGGGTTTTTGCGCAAAGGCCGTCGTGGCGAATGTGCAGAGCATGGCGAGGAGAAGGGCGGGGGTTTTCATGGGGATGATGGGGAATTTTCCAGTGCCCGCGTACGGGGTGCTGGGGTGACGGTCAATCCGCGGTTCGGTGGAAATTTGCCGCGGGCAAAGGCGCGGCATTCGTCGGAAGCGAAATCTGAGAACTGAATGTTGGATGTTTCCCGCGCGGCGCTATGCTCTGCGATTCCCGACTCCGTGAAAATCCTTCCCTCAAAAAATCACCGCCGTCCGCACAACTGTGCGCCGTGGATTTTTCCGCCGGAATGCGGGAGCCTGCCGCGATGACTCTCGAGGATCTCGGTTGGAATGCGGAATTTGAAAGGGAGTTCGCGCCGTATCATGGCGAAGGGTGGAAGCCCGCGCGGCTGATCCGCGACAACAAGATCACCTACGGCGCGCTGCTCGCGGACGGCGAGGAGATCGAAGTCACGATGAGCGGCAAGGTGTATCACGACGCGGAGACGGATGCGGAACTGCCCGCCGTGGGCGACTGGGTCGCGCTCGATCTCGGCGGCGAGGACGGCGAGACGATGATCCGCGCGCGGCTCCCGCGGCAGACATGTCTTTCCCGAAAAATGTCAGGCCGAAGTACGGAGGAGCAGGTCATCGCGGCGAATGTCGGCGTGGTGGTTGTGGTCACGGATGCCGGGTCGGATTTCAGTCTGCGGAGGATGGAGCGCTACTTTGCGATCATCGGGAAGAGTCGCGCAAAGGCCGTGGTGCTGGTGAACAAGGCGGACCTTTTTTCCGACGCGAAAAACCGCGAAGCCGCGGATGCGATTCGCGCGCTGAACACGGAGGCGGACGTCCACATTACGAGCGCGGAAAAGGGCACGAGCCTCAAGGTGCTGAAGCAGTATTTCCGGCGCGGCGTCTCGATGACGCTCGTGGGATCGAGCGGCGTGGGGAAGTCATCCATCGTGAACTGCATCCTCGGCGACGATTATCAGTGGACCGACGAGGTGAATGAGACGACCGGAAAAGGCCGGCACAGCACGACCGCACGCGAGCTTTTTGTGCTGCCGGGCGGCGGCATCCTGATTGACAATCCGGGCATCCGCGAAATCCACATGTGGACCGATGAGACGACGCTGCGCGAGCGCTTCGCGGACATCTCGGAACTCGCCGCGCAGTGCAAATTCCACGACTGCAAGCACGGCACCGATGCGGGCTGCGCGATCCGCGTCGCGATGGCGGATGGAAAGCTGGACGCGCCGCGTTTCGAGGGATTTCAGAAGCTCGAGGAGGAGATCGAAAAGCTCCGCCTCAGCCGCAAGAAACGGCAGATGACCGGCGACCGCGTCATCCGCCGCCAGCAGCAGCACAAGGCGCGGAAATACGCGGAGCGCAGCGACCGCGAGCACGAGGAAGAGCCGCGCCTGCGCCGGGGGCACTGAGGTTTCCGAGAGCGTTTACCGACGTTTTGTGCCTGGAGCGGTGCGGCCGGGGGCGAAATATTTCTCGCTGCGGTAGCGCAGCCAGACGCGGAGAACCTGCGGGATCTTTTCGCGCTCGGGTTTGCTGAGACTCTCATACAGCGCGAGCGCCTTCTCGCGTTCGCCGCGGCAGGCGGCGTTGTTGTGCGCGTCCCACGCACTGCGCGCGGCGCGGATGCGGCGGCAGGTTTCCTTGAGCAAGGCCTCGCCCGCGAGCGGCTCCGCGGTTGTCGTTTTTGCAGGCATCGCAGGAGTCAGCGGCCGACTTTGCGATACAGTTCCAGCCGGCACTCGAATCCTCCGAGATCCACGATTTGCCGGGACACAAGTTTGAGCGAAGGCTGCGGGCTTTCCATGTTGAAGGGATTCGTGAAGACGAGCCGGCCTCCCGGTGCGAGCATGTCCGCGGCGACGGCGAAGATGTCCTCGAAAAGCCCGCGAAGATCGCGGATCGGGACGCGCCGGCCGAGCGGCGGATTGCTGATGATGAGCGTGAGGCTGCGCGCCGGCAGCTCTTGGAGATCGGGAAATTCGCGGAAGTCGCAGCGGGCAAAGCGGGTCACGACGTTGGCAAGTTTTGCCGCGCCATCGTCCTGGGATGCGGCGGCAAAATTCCGGGTCGCAATCGCCACCGCCTCAGCGCTGAGGTCGCTGCCGAAGACGCGCCGCACGCCGCCGAGTCGCGCGCGCTCGATGAGTTCGAGACCGGACCCGCAGAAGGGATCCCACACGCTCTCGTTTTCCTGCCGGCCCGCGAGCCGCGCCAGGCAGGCGGCGAGCGGCGGATGCGAGGCGGCGGGCACATCGTCGAGCCGGTACGCGTGGCGCGGGTCGGGGGAAATGCGCGGGCGCAGTTCGACGGATTCGCCGTCCGCGGCGGGATGAATATCCACGGCCCACGGGGCCTCGCGGGCATCGTTGAGGATCTTCGGACAGAGCGCGTACGCGCGGTTTGCGATGTCGCGCACCGCCGCGCGCTGGTGGCCCTTTGCGACAAATTCGAGCCGGTAGCGGATCGCGCCCTTCGTGAGTGCGGCGAAAATGCGCTGCGACAAAGGCGACGCGACCGCTGATGCGAACGTCTCGACTGCGGAGGATTTCACGACGCCGAGCACGAAGCCCACGGTGCCGAAACAGCGCAGGGCAAAAATGTCGGTCAGCTTGAACGGTGCATTCGCCGAGATCGCGACGAGGCCGGGCTGCACTTCGAGGACGGAGAATTTTCCCTGCGCCTCGACTTCCTCGCGCACGATGCCTTCGAGTCCCGCGCGTCCGCGCAGGTGGATGCGGAGGCCGCGGAAATCCGTCACCGTGGCATCGAGGAGGACCGTGCTCGGGCTCTGGCTGCGCGCGACGCTCGCCTTCACCTTTTGCTCCGTCTGCGGGCCGAGCGCGCTGGTCCCGCCGAGGGCTTTCAGCGTGGCCTCGCCGCCGATCTTGTCGAGCGTCCGGCCGAGGAATTTCGCCTCGCGCTCGCCGGTGCCCGTGTGCAGCAGCGCGAGGAGTTCGGTCTCCTCGCCCGCGCCTGCGCCGATTTTTGGCAGTGCGGCCATGGCGTACCGCCGGATTTTTTCCTCGGGATCCTGGAGCAGCTTGCGCAGCCACTGCCGCACCTCTTCGCGCTGCGCTGCGGGGCCCGACTCGGGAAAGACGACGCCGACTGCACGGATGACGGACACCCGCTCGAACCGTTCGCGCGGTGATGCGCGTTCGAAGCGCGGCACCTCGTCGCTCCAGAGCTGCTCCCACGGCAGCGCGCGCAACTGCCGGTAAAGTTCCTTGCCGATGTTTGCGCTTTTCATGCGGCACTAGGGGCAGGAGTTGCGGATTCCGCAATTCGAGAAAAGCGGAATGGGGACGGGGTTGCGCGATGGACAGTCATTTTTCCGCGCGCCGTCGCCGGGGAGTTTTGTGCAAAAAATGAGTGTCCATTCCGTGCGCATTCCGTATTTTCGCCGGATGAAAGCGATCCTCCTCTCTCTCTCGCTGCTCATCATTTTCACCGCAGCGGGCCTTGCGCTCGACATCACGACACCGGACGGAACCTTCAAGGATGTGAAGGTGAAAAAGGTCGTGGGCGATGCCGTGACCGTCACGCACAGCGAGGGCACCGCGCTCATTGATTTTGATTATCTCCCGCCTGCGATGCAGACGGAGTACGGCTGGTCGCCGGAGAAATCCGCCGCGCGCAAGGCCGCCAAAGAGGCCGAGGTGAAGCGCATGGCCGACGCGGAAAAGGAGGCCGACGAGGCTCCGATGAGGGCGAAGATGGAGGAGAAGGCCAAGAAAAAGGCCGAGGAGGATCGCGTCGCCGGGGAGGAAAAGGCGAAGATGAAAGTCGAGAATGCGGCATTTGAAGCCGAGACTGCGAAGACTGCGGATGAGCAACTCGCGGAGTCGGCAAAAATCCGCGCGGCGCTGGATCGCGAGCGCAAGGGGCTGCCGCCCATCGGCGAGGCAGTGCCGGTCGCGACGGTGGTCGAGGACAAGGTGAAGGAAACCAAGGAGCCTGCGCCGGTGAAGCGGACGAGCATCACGCCGGGGATCGGCTCGGTGTCGAATGCGATCGTGAATGAGAATCCGCTGCTTCAGAATCCGTGGGTGTGGATCGGGATCGTCGTCGGGGTGATCATCGTGGTGATCCTTTTCATGCTGCCGTCGAGCAACAGGACGAAGCTGCCGGTGAAGGTCGTCAAGCGGCGCTGAGAGGCCGGGAAAAATTTCGTGCGGGGCGGATTCATTCTTGCCTGTGCGGTTCGGTGGAAAAGAACCCGGGTCGTTCGTGGCGCAGCGCTCCTTGTCGTGCGGCGGGAAGCGGAGCGCCACGCCCCCTTGTTGCGGAAAGGCAAACAGACGCCCGGACGTTCGTCGCGTGTGAGAGGCAAAGGCGGTGTCGCG
>JANXZI010000247.1 GCA_025355595.1 Spartobacteria bacterium | reverse complement strand
GGCACACCCGATCCCGGATTTCCTTGCGCCGCTGGTACTCCAAGTGTTTGAGCATCGCGTCCCCGGTCATGCTTATTCCCTACTGCGACTCGCCCCCCGCCGTCAACGCGGGCTTTTGTCGCCATCGTTCATTCCCGTCCGGGCGCATCGTTTCGCGCCTCCCGTCGTGCGTTGCAACGGACGCGATGTTCCCGACTCGCCCTGCGGAATAAAAAGCGCGGCAGAAAATTGGGCGGATTCGTGTCCGGTGATGTTCAGCGGGAAGAAAAACGCCGAACACCATGCCTCGAACATTTTTCGGGAAATGGCGTGCAGGAATGTCCGCTGTCGTCCGGGCGCAACGCTGGACGCTCTTTTTCCGTGAACACGGCGGATTTTTTCTGCGCAGGCGGCGGGAATGGACGGGTCGCGAACGCAGGAACCCGAAGTGGGAGATGGACGCCGTTGGTTCCGATGGGCACGCTGAAATGATGAAGCCCGACCTGATCCTCACACCGGAGACCTCGGACTCATCCACGGAAAGTCCTTCGATGAAGGACGGCGCACGGATGGCACCCGCGCACACGCACGAGTACTGGCAGAAAATGAACGACTATTGGAAGACGCAGCCGCCGGGAGAGGCGGATCGCCGGGGAGCAGCGTGCGCGCATCGGCACATGGCGGAGAACCGGCGGCTGGGGCGGCGGGAAATCGGCGGGTAGGTCCAATCAAAGACGATTTTCTCAGCGGGTTGAAGCCGCAGAAGGCGCGCGTGATCAAGGACAGGAACTTTTTTCAAAAAAAATGACCCCGACACGTTTACCGCGGGGCACCAATTCCGTAGGAGTTCTATTATGAGCAACACACCCCAGCCTCCAGCCACCCTCCCCGCAATCGAGCCTCCGCCAGCCATGACCGACGGTGCGCGCATGGTGCCTGCGAAAACGAACGCGTATTGGGAGGAGTTGCGAGCCTACTGGCGGAGGCTTGGGCCGGATGCGGCGCGAGAGGCGGTCGTCGAGGCGCATCGGGCGGACGAACGGAAGCGCGGCCAACCGTGGAATTTCCGCCCGGACGAAATGCCGGCCGCCGACGGGCCATCGGAAGATGGCCGCATCGGAATGACCACGGATTTCATCCATGCGCTGAAGCCGCTTCCCGCAGGCTCGGAAGCCGCGCCCTTCCTCGATGAAGAGCGCGGCGTGGTTTACAAGCTCTTCACTCCGTCGCCGGCAGGGAACGTGGGCTGGCGGCTCCGGGCCGCGCGGCAGGATGGAAAATGGCGCGTGGATCGCGAGCCTGCGCAGCTCATGGACACGGCGGAAAAGCTTTCGCTCATCCATGCGGCCGGCGGCCTTCCCACGGAAATCGTCGGGCTGACGACCCACTTCGATCTCGTGGGGAAGCAGCCGCTCGCCTTCGAGACGGAGCCCGGCATGGCGACCCGCGCAAATGCAGTCGCGGCGATGAATGGCGTGCAGATCGCGGACGCGGACTTCCACGGCCTCCGCGTGCTGTGGGTGGACGGCGAGGCGTGGCTCATGGGCGACCTGCACGCGGCCAACATCATGCGCGACTTCAGCGGACAGGACCGGGTGATTGATGCGCTCTTCATGCGCGTCCCTTTGGCGATGATCGCCGAGAATGAAGCAGTGCGGACGGCGGTATCCCTCGCGCGCAGGAAAACCGAAGGCTCCGCGAACGAGCCGCAGGGGGAACTTTTCGCGTGAGTCGCAGCTTCGGAGCAGTATCTTCCGAAAGATGATCCCCCTGCCAGAGCCGAATCACGCGCCGTCGGACGAGGCACCGAAGCGCCCGCTGCGCGACGCATTCCCGCCACTCAGCATCGGCGAATGGAGAGAGCAGCAGCGGCAGTGGCAGGCATTGCCCATGAGGATGAAGGTGTCTGCGATGTGTGGCGTGACTCCTTCGCGCGCCGATGAGCTGTTGAAACTCGTCGGCCTGTAGATTTCGGCAACGCGGAGGCGGCGGGAGTCGCTGGCCGGCCACACACGCGCTTGTCGGCGCTTCGGTGAACACTCATCCTCGGACGTTCATGGACACCCCGACCGACTCGCCGCGAATGCCGCTCACCTCCGCCGACCCGCTCGGCGATCGGCTGGCGCGGCTGCGCGGGATTTTCCCGGAGGCGTTCACCGAGGGGCGCTTCGATGCGGAGAAGCTGCGCGCGGTGCTCGGTGAAAAGGCGGTGCGTGCGGAGGAGCGCGAGCGCTACGGCCTCTCGTGGGCGGGCAAGAGCGACGCGCTGAGGGCGCTGCGCACGCTCACCACGGCCACGCTGCGGCCCGCGCCGGGCGAGAGCGTGAACTTCGACACGACCGGCCACGCCATCATCGAGGGCGACAATCTCGAAGTGCTGAAGGTGCTCCAGCACGCCTATGCCCGCGACGGCGGCAAGGTGAAGCTCATCTACATTGACCCGCCCTACAACACCGGCGGCGACTTCATCTACCCGGACGACTACTCGGAAGGGCTCGGCAGCTACCTCCAGTTCACGCGACAGGCGGACGAGCAGGGCGTGAAGCTCACGACGAATGTGGACACCAGCGGGCGCTACCACTCGCGCTGGCTCACGATGATGTATCCGCGCCTTTTCCTCGCGCGGAATCTTCTCCGCGAGGATGGCGTCATCTTCGTCTCCATTGACGACCACGAGGTTCACAACCTGCGCCTCGTGATGGACGAGATTTTCGGGGAGGAAAATTTTGTCGGGTGCATTGTGTGGCAGAAGACTTACAGCCCGGCGAACGACAAAAAGGGCATAGACGCGATGCACGATTATCTTCTGTGCTATCAGCGTTCAGACGCTGCCCAGATTCAGCTTTTCGCGCGCACTGAAAAGCAGGATTCGGCTTACACTAATCCCGACAACGATCCACGCGGACCGTGGAAAGCTGTGGATGCAACGCGAGCGGAACATCGCGACTATGCGATTTTTCCGATCAAAACTCCGAGCGGACGAGAAGTGTTGCCGGCCAAAGGGCGGAGTTGGGTTTTCAATCGCAACGAAGTGGAAGGATTGATTGCTGACAATCGTCTTTGGTTCGG
>JANXZI010000392.1 GCA_025355595.1 Spartobacteria bacterium | reverse complement strand
CGCGTGCTCATCGAGGCGCATGTCTCGCCGGAAGCCGCGATCATCTTCCGCGTCTTCCACGCCATCGTCGCGCAGGCATTCCTCGTTCTCGTCGTCGTCCTCGCCGCGCGCCTCTCGCCCGTGTGGTGCGAACTCGGCGCGCACTCGCACGAGAAGGCGGGCAAGTTCCGCCGCATGGCTGTCGCGCTGCTCGGCCTTTATTTTCTCCAGCTCGCGTGCGCCGCATATCTGCGGCACAAAGGCATCGGCCTGCTCATCCCCGCATGGCCCACGACCGGCGCGGGATCGCTGGTCCCCGCCGCGTGGAATCACGACATCGCGATCCATTTCCTCCACACGCGCATCCTCCCGATTTTGATTGCGGCCCACGTCATCGGCATCGCCATCGGCACCGCGAAACGCGCCGCCGCCTTCCCGCGCCTCGTGCGAGTCGGCTGGGCGCTGCTTGCCATCGTGCTCGTGCAATTCACACTCGGGGTCATGGTCATCTGGAAAGTCCGCCAGTCGCACATCACAAACACGCACGTCATCGTTGGCGCGGCATTCTGCGCGACCGCCGCGCTCTACTTCGCCCGCGCGGGGAGGCTGCGCACGGCATGAGTGCGCCCGCTGTGACCGAGATCCCGCACGCGAATGCTGAGCCTGGCATCCTCGCCGACCTGCTCGATCTCACGAAGGCGCGGCTGAACCTCCTCGTGCTCATCACCACCTTCGTCGGCTACTGGATGGGCGCGGCGCACATCGAATGGCTGCGGCTCATCCAAGCCATGCTCGGCACCGCGCTCTGCGCCGCGAGCGCCGCCGCGTTTAACCAGCTCTGGGAGGTGAAAGTGGACGCGCTCATGACGCGCACCGCGGATCGCCCCATCGTCTCCGGCCGCATGAAAAGGAGCGCGGCATTTTGGATCGCATGCGTCCTCGGCATCGCCGGCACCGCATGGCTCGCGCTCGCCGTAAATGTCCTCAGCGCCACGCTCGCCGCGAGCACCATCGTGATCTACGTGCTCATCTACACGCCGATGAAACGCCACACCGCGTGGTGTACGCTCGTTGGCGCAGTGAGCGGCGCGATCCCGCCCGTCGTCGGATGGGCCGCGGCAAATCCGCATCTCACGCTCGGCGCGTGGGTGCTCTTCGCGATTCTTTTCACCTGGCAGATGCCGCACTTCCTCGCCATCGCGTGGATGCACCGCGACCAGTACCGCGGCGCGGGTCTCGTCATGCTCAAGAGCGATGACCAGACCGGCATCGCCACCGCCGCGACGAGCTTCGGCTTCACGCTGCTGCTCACCGCCGCGACGCTCGTGCCGTTCGACGCCGGCACCGCAGGCGGCGCCTACCTCGGCGGCGCGTTGCTCATCAACTGCGTCTTCTTCCTCGCCGCGCTGAATTTTTTCGCCGACCGCTCCCGTCCTGTCGCGCGCCGGCTTTTTTTCGCGAGCATCATCTACCTCCCGCTGATCCTCGGCCTGATGATCCTGACGAAGGCATGATGAAGATGTTCAACGCCCAACGCCCAACGCCCAACGTCCAACTTCCAAGGAAGCTCGCGACCGACATTCCCCTTGAGCGTTGGGCGTTGGGCGTTGGGCGTTGGGCGTTGAGAGTATTCTTCTGTGCATCGCTTCTGGTCGTTCTCTCCGCCTGCACGCAGCAGAAGCCGCTGCCGAAGCTTTTCGAGGTTCCGAGGTTCACCCTCACCGAGCGCAGCGGACAGCCGTTCGATTCCGCGTCGCTGCGCGGGAAAGTGTGGGTCGCGGATTTCTTTTTCACCTCCTGCCCCGGCACCTGCCTCATGCTCAGCAAGCGCATGAAGGAAATCCACGACGCGACGGTGAAGGGCGGCGATGTCCGTTTTGTCTCCATCAGCACCGACGCGGAGACCGACACGCCCGCGGTGATGACGAAGTACGCCGCGAGCCTCGGCGCAGATTCGCGCTGGTCATTCCTCACCGGCGCGCGCGACACGGTTTTCGAGCTCAGCATCAAGGGATTCAAACTCGCGCTCGCCGACGCGGAGGGCGTGGACGTGAAGGAAAAATTCATCCACAGCACGAAGCTCGTCCTCGTGGATCGCCACGGCTGGATTCGCGGTTACTACGACGGCGTGAGCCCGGCCTCCGCCGAAATGGATCGCCTGCTCGCCGACATCAAACGCCTCAACCACGAACCATGACCGCTGCCGACCTGCCACCGATCAACGCCAGCCTCAATGCCCTCGCCGGAGTGCTGCTCATGGCCGGCATTGTCGCCATCAAACGCGAGGCGAAGAAGGCGCACGGCCTCCTCATGGGCGCAGCGTTCACCGTGTCGTGCATTTTTCTCATCTGCTACGTCGCCCACAAGATCCTCGTGCACGGCGTCCACACGCCCTTCGCCGGCACGGGCGTGTGGCGGCCGATCTACTACGTGATGCTCATCTCGCACATCATCCTCGCCATGGCCGTTCCGCCGCTCGCCATCGTCACCATGCGCCACGCGCTCGCGGGCCGCTACGACGCACACCGGCGACTCTCCAAGCTCACATTCCCCGTCTGGCTCTACGTCAGCGTCACGGGCGTGCTCGTTTATTTCTTCCTCTACCGCTGGTTCGCAGCACATTGACGCGCATGGCCGACGCACCAGAAATCCCCGAGGCAAACGACCCGTTTGAAAAACGCGTCGCAGTCACCATCGCCATCCTCGCCGTCGTCCTCGCGGTCGTCGGCAACAAGGGCGACAACGCGAAGACCGACGCGATCATCAAGACGAACGAGGCGAGCAACAAGTGGGGACACTATCAGGCGAAGGGCATCAAGGGAGCCATCGCATCCGCGCAGGCGGAGTTGCTGACATCGCTCGCGCCCTCGCCGGCCGCAGCAGGGGACATCGCCAAAACGGTGGAGCGCCTGAAGGTTGAGGTGGACCGATACCAGGCCGAGCAGGAGCCGATCAAAAAGATCGCCGAAACGGCGATGGAGGACGCGGATCGGGGATCGAAGATCAACGACCGCTGCGATCAGGGATCGCTCGCGTTGCAAATCGCGATCGTCATTGCCTCGGTCTCGATCCTCGCGCGCTCGCGCGCATTTTGGATCGGCAGCATTGTCCTCGGCCTCGTCGGGATCGTGGTGGGCGTGATGGCGTTCCTGATCTAGCGGACGATCAGACGAAGCACTTCCGCAGCACGGCGAGGCTCTTCGGCACGGCAGTGTCGGCGTGCTCCTTGCCTTCCATCTCGAGTGAAACGTAGCCGCTGTACCCGGCATCGGCGAGGATGCGCGCGATCCGCATGTAATCGAGATCGAGCGTGTACCACAGGCCGCCGCCGTAGTACGTTTTCGCCTGCACGAAGACGGTCTTCGAGGCGATCTGCTTGAGCTTGTCGTACGGGTCTTCGAGAAAATTTCCGGTGTCCATGAGCGCGCCGATGAACGGTGAATTGAACGCGGCGAGCAGCCGCAGGAGTCCCTCGGGCGAGCGCGCGAGGCCCCAGTGATTTTCCAGCGCGAGCACGATGCCGAGTTCCTCCGCGCGCTTCAGGCATTGGCCGAGGCCGTCGATCGCCCAGTCGAAAGCCTCGTCCTCCGTGTGCCCGGCGAGCGGCGGTTCGAGCCCGCGCTTTTTCATGAACTCGTCGAAGTCGGCCACCGTGTTCCAGCGGCCTGCATTGATGCGGATGCTCGACGCTCCGAGCGAGTCCGCCACTTCGAGGCAGCGCAGCGTGTGGTCAACATTCGCCTGCCGCACCTTCGGATCGGGCGAGACGAAACTCTGGTGCGTGCTCAGGCAGACGAGGTCAATGCCGTTGCGAAACGCGAGACGCTTCAGCTTCCGGCAGTACGCGCGGCCCGCTGCGTCGAGCGGGCTCTTCTCCGCGAGCTCCATCTGGCGGTGCAGCACGTCCACTCCCTCGACGCCAAATTCCGCCGCGTGCCCGATGACCTTTTCGATCGGATATTTTTTCTCCTCGAAGTGCCAGTACGAGTAAGTCGAGACGCTGAGCTTCACACGCTTCTTGAAACGCGGCGGCTGTTCGACCGGGGGTTGACTGACCGGCGCGACGGCGGCGGCGCCTGCGGCGAAAAGAAATTCACGGCGTTTCATTTTGGTGCGGCGGAATATGCACCGCAGGGGTGCGACAAGCAACGCTGCGCAATGCAGGGCTGGCACATCGGGATATGAACGCCAAGGGGCCCGGCCGCCCGCGCCTTCTCAAGCCCCGCCTACGTTGCGTGGCCTCCGAGGCAGTTTTTCGCGGTGATCCATTCCGCGACGGGTGTGCCGCCGATGAGGTGCTCCTGCAGGATTCGCTCGAAGCGCGCGGGGGTGAGGGCGCCGTACCACACGCCGTCGGGATAGACGACGAGCCACGGGCCGCCAGTGCAGATGCGGAAGCACTGGGCCTTCGTCCGCATCGCGCGCAGCGAGGTCTCGCGCACGCGGCGCTTGATGGTTTCCCAGACGGACTCCGCGTCGGCGGGATCGCAGCAGTCGGGGCCCATGCAGAGGAAGATGTGGCGTTCGGCTGTGGCGATGGCGGCTTTCTTCAGTCCTGCATTCAGTGCTTCGTCCATGCGCGGAGGCTAGCGTGCCGCGGGATGGGAGAAAGGATTTCGTAACGATTCTGCTTTTCCCGGAGTCAGGAAGCGCAACCATGAAGACCATGAAAATCCTCCCCATTCTCGCTCTCGTCACGACGTTTTCCGCTGCGCAGGAAATCCAGCAGATGCCTGCGGAACAGATCACCAAGATCGCGCACAAGGCTGTCGAGCTGCTCGGTTCGCCGAGTGATGCGCCATTTGCCGTGGATGCCGATGCGGGAAAGGCGGTAGGCATCAAGGCCGGCGGTGACACAGGGCTTCTGGCGATTCCGGATCGGAAGCTCAGTGCGGATTCGCTGGCGGGCGCGGGCAAGGCGGCGTCTGGCATCGCGCAACTATGGATGCGCAATGTGGCGCCCGCGGTGAGCGGTACGGCGGCGGATGCGGCGAAGCTGCGGACGGTGACTTTTCGCGACGGCGACAAAGAGGCGAAGGCGGAGGTCTATTTCCTCGGCATCTCGAAGACCGATGCCGGTGCGCTGGAGATCGCACTTTATGCCAAGGACAAGGAGCCGCTGGTGAAAGTCCCGCTCGTGAAGACGGACGCTGCTTCGAGTGCAGTGCCGATCGCGCTCGACGGGCACAAGGAGGGCGAGAACAGCGGCGTGCTGGTGGTGACGATCTTCGGCAACTACAAGGCGGACATCACCGTGATGAAGCCGCGGGAGTAGCGGCGGGCGTGAGGGAAGGCGGCTGTGCGGAATCAACGCGCGGCACAAATGACAAAGTGCAATGGATGCGCGCCCGGGACGGGCTTTGCGGTTTGTGATTTGTCTTTTGCTCCGCGGGCGTTGGGCGTTGAACAAAGCCCACGCCACCGCGCGGTGAGCTTTTTGGCTACGTCTGCCAGCCTCCGCGTTTCCCCGGCGTGCGTCAGCGCGGGGCGGGCTCGGGCTGTTTTAGCGATGGCGCGGATGGCGGGGTGCCGGGCTTCACGGGCGGTGCCTTTTTCATGACGCGCTCGCGGAGGGCCTCCTCCTCGGGGAGCAGGCGGAAGGATTTGTCGGTGAGCTTCAGGATTTCCTCGGCCTTCGCGGTGCGCTTCGCACCGGCGAGGAAGATTCCGTAGTAGTAGTTGAGCGACTGGTCGCGGAGTTGCTCTGGCGTGAGCCCTTCCATCAGAGTGACTGCGGAACTGGCGCGGCCCTGAAGGAAGAGCGAGAGCGCGTAGGTGGAGACGACCTGGGGGTTCTTGGGCTCTTCGTTGTAGAGCACCTGCGCGGCCTGGTGGGGCGAGCCTTCCTCGGTGCGCTTGAGCAGCGAGAGGAAGATGTAGTTGTTGCGCGCGGTCACGCCTTTGGGATTTGCCTGGAGCATGAGGCGGGCGAGCAGCCGGAGCTTGTCGGTGTCGCCGCGCTGGAGTGATCTTGTCCAGAGAGCCTGAAGCACCCACGAGGGGCTCTGGACGCTGAGGGAGGCGATTTTCCAGAGGGCCTCCTCGGCGCGGTCATTCCAGCCCCACTTCATCGCAGAGCGTGCGAGCGTCTCCAAGCGGTCGAGGCGTCCCTCGGCTGCGATGAGCGCATTTTTCCAAATTTGGGCCGATGCGGTGTGATCCTTGATGTTATCCACCGCCCAGGCGAGCGTCGCCAGACGGACGAAATCCATGCTGAACCACTTGGCTGTCTCGAGGGTTCTTTGCAGTTCGGGCCAGTTTTTCATGACCGCGTAGGAATCCGCGATGGCGATCGAGACCGGAGGTTCGGTGACGAATTCCCGCTTCATTTTCGGGAGCAGCGCGGGAACATCCTTCGCGAAACCGTTGCGATTCATCCAAATCAGCAACTCGTAGGCATTCTCCTTGTTGTCGGGGATTTCGGCCTCGAGGCGCGCGCGCCAGAGCGGGAAATCGGGATCGTTGAGGATGTTCAGCGTCGAGAGGCGCAGGAGCTTGTCGGAGAATATCGCCTTGTGATCCTTGGTGTCCTCGGCAAGGGCGATGGCGAGCTGCCTGGCGTGAGCATGTTCGCCGTGGCGGAGCGCATCCGAGAGCAGCGCACGCATCGCGGGGAGTCGTTCCTTGGAAGAGATGCTGAGCTGGTTGAGGAGGTCGAGGGCGTTGGTGCGTTCGGTGACGGAAGCGAACTTCAGGCGCAGCGTGGCCATGTTCAGCTTGTAGCCGTCGTCGTCGGCATTGAGTTTTGCGGCTTCGCTCCAGTGGTATTCGGCTTTGACTGAATCGCGCTTGTTCAGGAAGACCAGTGCGGAGAGATGATGGAACAGGGCGGTGTCGTGATCTGCAAAGGGGATGCGATCGAGGACGCGTTCGGCCTTGAGATAGTCCCCGGTGCGAATGGCGGCACCAGCCCAGCCGAGGGAATTCTCCAGATCGTTGGGCGCAAGCTGGCCCAGCTTGGCGCGCCATTCGAGCGCCTGCGTGTAGTGCAGCGCCTCGCACGACTTGGCCATGATCCGGATGGCTTCCGCGTTGTCCCAGTTGAAGACGAGCGTGTTGCGGGCATCGATCATCGCGTGCCTGTAGTCGCGCTTGGCGAAGTAGCCCGTGGCCCTTGCGAAATGTTTTTTCTCGCGCCAGCGGTGATAGAACTCCTTGGTCGGCTTGGCGCCAAACCACACTCCGCAGAATATCCCGGTGAGCAGCAGCGTGAGAAGCCACAGTTTCCCGGAACTGATGCGAGGCTTCGGCTTCTCCTTGGTGTGCCAGCCGCGAAAGGACTGCTCTGCGATGTCGCCCACCAGATTCATCCGCTTGCCGTGGCATTCCTCACAGCAGTTATCCAGCGGGATGCCGCGGACGTTCACCTGGAACTCCTTCCCGCAATCCGAGCATTTGTTGAGTTCCCCGGATTCCAGCCGGGCCTTAGGGATGATCTCCTTCGGGATCAGATGAAATTTATCAGCAAGGCGCTCGATCATCCGTGCCCGGCGCGAGCGGCATGCATCGCAGCAATCCACTTCGCCGCTGGCATCCTGGGTGAGCTGGTAGCGTGCTCCGCAGTCCGCACAAATGCGCCGCCCAGACCTCAGGGCACGGGCGGCGATGTGGAACGGATCGGACATGGGGGCTTAGATTAAAGCACCTTCCCTGCAAGGAAGCAAACTTCCTCGGCAAAGATCCCGTGGCTTGGGCTCCCGGGCCGATTGCCGTGCCGGTCGGTTCAGACCGTCGCGAGGGAACGGCGGCGGAAGCGTGCAGTCGCTCCAAACGCCAGCAAGCCGAGACCGGTGAGCATGCCGAACGAGGAGACTTCCGGAACAACGACGACGACATCGTCAAGCAAGTTTCCTGCGGAGCCATTTCCGCCGATGAATGACAGGCGCTGATTGTCCACAGTGGCAACAACGTCAATCGTGTACTGCGTCCAGCCGAGGGGAACCGTGAGTGAAGTGGGCCCGAAGATGTCGGTTCCTCCCGTGATGCCGTTGCCGGTGTCGGATCCACCCCAGCGAACTGCCAGAGAGTTATTCGGAAAGTCCCCGATCTGGTTCGAGAGCCAGAAGCTGACCACATACGCCTGACCGGCGACGACGCCGGCAATTGCCTGAGAGATGTAGCCGTTTTGGTCCGGCGTGTTCGGGAACACGACAGAGACAGCGCCAGCGTGCGGGCCTCCAGGCGGCGGCGTGGGAACCGGGTCGCCGTTCGAGGTGGTCGAATAATAATTGTTCTTGTTCGTCGCGAGCGCGTTCGGGCTGTTGCTTGAGGGGCCGGTGCTCCATCCGGAAATAAACGGGGTTGGATTGCCACCGCCGTCGAGGATGGGATTTCCAAAACCATCCAGAACCGCCCCGAGGAGATAAGGGGCATCGCCGCCACCGACGGCGGTGCCACCAAATGTTTCCATCTGCCCGACACTTGCCTCAAAGTCTCCGTTCACCACGAGGTTCGCGTGGGCCGAGGGAGAAAACAGTGGGCTCGCGAGTGAGATCGCGGCGATGACGATGGCGGAAAGAATCCGGCGCTTAGGGGTGTTGCTCATAAAGTTATTGGTTCTCTTAGACTAAGCGTTTCGGATGCCTCCTCGCAAGATCTTTTTCAGCAATTTTTTGCGCTTCGGGATGTCCCGGATTTCGCGGCATTCTGCAGCCCCGCTTTCGGTCGTCGGAGGGTGGCGGAGGCAGTGCCGCTGGGTCCCCCGTTCACTCAGCGGGGGAAGCTCGGCCTGTCGGGGGCGTGGCGGACGGGGATTCCGGTCGTTTCAGCCCCGCGCGCTCGAGTAGAGCGGTTTCCTCGGGGAGCATCGGCCACTTGGCGGAGAGCGCGAGGAATTCCTCCGCCTTTTCCGCCTGCCCGATCGAGAGCAGGAAGATCGCCTGGTAGAGGGCGACCTGCGGCGTGCGGAGCGTCTCCGGTTTCAGCGCGGACATGAGCGCGGCGGCTTCCGCGGCCTTGCCCTGCTGGTAGAGAGAGAGAGCGTAGGTGGAG
>JANXZI010000386.1 GCA_025355595.1 Spartobacteria bacterium | reverse complement strand
CGCAGGGCTGGAGGCGATCGGATACCGCATTAGCGACAAGTATCTCGAAGGCGGCTTATTATCTGGGGACTCTGCTTCCCACGAGCGGATCTTTCTTATAGATAGTTTCTGGTGCTTCGCCCCATGCGGCATCAATCTGGCGGTCAATGATCTTCCGGCAACACAGTCCGGCACGGTAACTTTTGGATGCCTGAACAACTTCTGTAAGATCAACGAGCCGGTGCTGGCACTCTGGGCACAAGTGCTCCGCCGGGTGAAGGATTCGCGGCTTGTCATCCTCTGCCCTCCCGGCTCGCAGCGCCAGGGGACCCTGAAAGTCCTAGCCCGGCACGGAGTGGAAGCAACCCGCGTGGAGTTCGTCGAGCCGCTTCCCCGACAGGGTTACTTGGAGTTATACCACCGACTGGATCTCGTGCTCGACACCTTCCCTTACAACGGCCACACGACGAGCCTCGACGCACTGTGGATGGGCGTGCCGGTGGTTAGTCTGGCCGGGGAATCGCCGGTGTCGCGGGCGGGCCTCAGCCAATTGAGCAACCTCGGACTGCAACAATTCGCAGCGCAGACGGAGGAAGAATTCGTGAATGTCGCCACAGGCTGGGCGGGCGACCAACTGCAACTGGCACACCTGAGGGCAACGCTGCGCGGACGTATGGAAGCCTCAGCCCTCATGGACGCGCCCCGCTTTGCACGCCAAATAGAGGATGCCTGCCGACAGATGTGGCGCGACTGGTGTGCCGGGCACGCGACCAGCATGAACAAAATCGAAGGGCCCGGAAAGTGAGGATCGCATTTGCCGATTTCTGCGGGTGGGACTTCCATGCGCAAAGCGTGGACACTGTGCCGATGGGAGGCTCCCAGTCCGCCGCCTGCCATCTCGCCCGATGTCTAGCAAAGGACGGACACGATGTATTCCTGATCACGAGCACATCGGCACATGGGCAATATGATGGTGTCACCTCCCTTTCCTGGAACCAGATGGACAGCATCAGGCTCCAGGCATTGAAGCTGGATGCCTTCATATGCATCCTGGCCGCTGGCAAAGGCGTCCTCCTCCGCCAGATTCTCGGCCCCGTTCCGCTGCTCATCCTATGGAATCAGCATGCCCACGACCAGCCCGGCGTCCACGCGCTGGGGAATCCGCAGGAGCGCGCCGCTTACACCGCATTTGCAATGGTGAGCGACTGGCAGCGCGCCCAATACCAGCGCTGCTTTGGCATCGAACCCCACAGGATGGCCATCTTGCGAAACGCGATCGCCCCTTCGTTCGCCGGCCTGTTTGCCAGCGACGAACCTGTCCTGCCCCAAAAGGATTCCCCGCCGGTCCTCGCCTATACCAGCACGCCATTCCGCGGCCTGGACCTGCTGCTCGACAGCTTCCCAAAAATCCGCGCCGCCGTCCCGGACGCACGCCTGCGCGTCTTTTCCAGCATGAAAGTGTATCAGTCCTCCGCAGCGGAAGACGAACGCACCTACGGCGGACTCTATCAGCGCTGCCGCTCCATGGAGGGAGTCGAATACATCGGTTCCCTTCCCCAGCCCGGGCTGGCTCAGGAACTCCGGAAGGTCACGGCTCTGGCCTACCCAAACACCTTTGCAGAAACTTCGTGCATCAGCGTGATGGAGGCCATGGCCGCTGGCTGTTGCGTGATCAGCAGCCTGCTCGGGGCTTTACCGGAGACAGGCGCTGGCTTTGCGAAGCTGATTCCGGTCGAACAGAGCCGCCAAGCCTATCTGCACCAATTCACCGGGCAGACGGTCCGAATCCTTCAGGACTTTGCCGCCCGCAGCACCGGGATGGAATCAGAGCTTTACCGGCAGGTCACCATGATGAATAACACCTGCACATGGGAGGTGAGAACGCGGCAATGGACTGATTGGCTCCAGTCTCTTGCGCAGAAACGCTGAGCCGCGGGTCACAGAATTGATGCATGGTGCGTGAGCTAATGCTCCAATGGCTCCTTGCCACTTCCGAACCGGTATTCGGCACACTCATAATTCCTGCGTGGAGGTGTGCCAGTGTTCCCAGTTTACAGTTGCCAAACAAGGGAAACCGGGGAAACTGGAATGCTCGATTTCCCATCCGACACCAGCAATTTACTCACGCCAGCCAAAGCTTGCAATAATGTTACTTCCAACCTTGGAAACGCCAGAAATCGACCACCGTGATGTCGCCTTTTCAACCCCTTGGTTTGAGTTGATTGCGAAGCGTCCGAGCGGTCAGACGGCGCCTCATTATTCGATCGGAACATGTGATTACGTTTCGATCTTCGCGGTGACTGCCGAGGGTGCGTTTCCACTCGTGCGTCAGTTTCGCCCGGCAGTGGAGGAAAGCACCTTGGAATTACCCTCCGGCCATGTGGACAAGGGAGACACACCCGGGGAGGCTGCGCGCAAGGAGTTGCTTGAGGAGACGGGGTATGTGGCGGACGAGATGATCCTGGTCGCTAAGCTAGCGCCGGATACCGGGCGGCTTGGCAACCGGATGTAGTGCTTCTTCGCGCCACGCGTTGTGCAAAAAGGCGCACAGGCATTCGAGCCGGAGGAAGGATTGGAGCCGGTGGTCTATCGGCGGACCCTGCGGGAGCTGCTCATGGACGAACCGGCATTTTGCTGCGCGTTGAATCACGCGACAATCCTGATGGCGGCAGCCAGGGGGTTTGTTATCTTATGACCGGAACACAGGACGGAACCTACGATATTTGTGTCCTCGGTGGCGCAGGCCATGTAGGTGCGCCACTTTCCATCGTCCTCGCATCAAAGGGCTTTCGCACCCTCATCTACGACAAGCGGCCGGAGGCGCTCGAGACATTGAAGAACGGCCGCCTGCCGTTCATTGAAGATGGAGGTGATGAATTGTTACAGCAGGTCTTGGCGACGAACCTTCTTGGTTTCACGTGTGACCCACAGGATCTTCGCAGCGTCGGGACTGTAATCCTTAGCATTGGCACGCCGGTTGACGAGTTTCACAATCCGGCGCGCGACATCGTGACAGATTGCGTGAGCGAGATCCTGCCATATCTCGACCGCACCCGATTGATCATACTCCGCTCCACCGTGTCGCCCGGCACAACGGATGCGCTCGACCGGTTTCTAAAAAAGTGCGGGAAGGACTTCGCGGTCGCCTTCTGTCCTGAACGCGTCGTGCAGGGTATAGCTGTGAAGGAAATCCAAAGCATGGCGCAGATCATCAGCGGAACGACACCGGCGGCTGCGGAGATGGCCTCCGAAATATTTGGGAAGATCGCGACGAAACTCGTACGGATGCAGCCGATGGAGGCCGAGTTTGCCAAGCTGATTTGCAACGCCTATCGCTATATCCAATTCGCGGCGACCAATCAGTTTTACATGATGGTCGAGTGCGCCGGATGCGACTATAAGAAGGTAATGAAAGGCGTGAAGCAGGAGTATCCCCGGATGCGCGATTTCCCCGGCGCGGGTTTTGCCGCGGGCCCCTGCCTGCACAAGGACACCCTGCAACTGGCGGCACTTTCAAGCACGGGATTCGAACTGGGGCATGCTGCCATTCATATCAATGAGGGCCTGCCCGCTTTCCTCGTTTCCCAGATCAAGCGGAATTGCGAATTGGACCGATTGTGGGTGGGAATCCTCGGGATGGCATTCAAGGCGGAGAGCGACGACCCACGCTCCTCCCTGAGTTACAAGCTGAAGAAGCTGCTCAGACATTCGGCAGCCGGAGTGCTATGCACAGACCCGTACGTCCGGACAGATCAGGATCTCCACCCGCTCGAGGAAGTTGCACAGCGCTGCGACCTGCTGGTCATCGCGACTCCGCATCGGATTTATGCGGATCTGGTGACGGACAAGCCGGTGATCGATATTTGGAGCCTCCGAACTAGCGGCCAATGAGGAGCCGAGCCCAGCCATGTCTCGTTGTGCGATGAAGATTGGAATCGTCGGACTCCGTTTTGGCGCCCACGCCCATGTCGCCGCATTTCGGCGGGACGCACGTTGCCAAGTCGAGGCGATCGCCGGACGCGATCCGGAGAGGGCGGCAGAAGTCGCTGCAGAACTGTCAATTCCGAAGTCCCATGGCGACTGGCGGCAGTTGGTTGACGACCCCGGCATTGCGGCAATCTCCGTGGCCGTACCTCCTGCAGCACAGCCTGAAATCGTCATCGCCGCACTGGAAGCCGGCAAACATGTCTTCTGCGAAAAGCCGCTCGCACCGACCGAGGCAGAAGCGGAACAGATGGTCAATCTGGCGATCGGCCGGCGGCGCGTAAATGGGATCAACTTCATTTTCCCGGAACTGCCCCTGTGGATGGCCCTGTCTGCAGCGCTGCCCGTGACATGGAGCCCGATCCTCGTTTATTTCGGAATTACGATCATTCTCGGCCTGCTGGACTGGCCGGGCCTTGCACGCGCGGTGCGCTCCAAACTCCTCGCGTTGCGCGAGGAGGATTTCGCAAACGCCGCAGTGCTCATGGGCGCGAGCCCTGCGCGGGTGATCAGGCGACACCTCCTCCCGAGTTTCGCAAGCCACCTGATCGCT
>JANXZI010000281.1 GCA_025355595.1 Spartobacteria bacterium | reverse complement strand
CGAGGTAGCCCGCGTGTGGTCCGCCAAATCCCATCGGCACACCGAAACGCTGCGTGCTGCCGACTACGATGTCCGCACCAAATTCCGCTGGCGGGCGCAAAAGCACGAGCGCGAGCGGGTCCGCGGCGCAGATGCACAGCGCGCCCATGGCGTGCGCCTTTTCAAAAAATGGCGCGTAGTCGCTGATGCCTCCGAGCGTGTCGGGATACTGCACGATCACCGCGCAGTAGTGCTCGCTCGGCACGAACGTGCGCTCGTCGCCGACGAGCACTTTCACGCCGAGCGGTTCCGCGCGCGTTTGCACGACGGCGATCGTCTGCGGGTGGCAGCGCTGCGAGATGAAGACGGCCTTCACGACGTTGTCTTTTTTCAGCGCGAGCGCCATGTGCATCGCCTCGGCGGCGGCGGTCGCTTCGTCGAGCAGCGAGCCGTTTGAAACAGGGAGGCCGGTGAGGTCGGCGATCATCGTCTGGAAGTTCAGCAACGCCTGCAGCCGCCCCTGCGAAATCTCCGCCTGGTACGGCGTGTAGGCCGTGTACCAGCCGGGATTTTCGAGGATGTTCCGCTGGATGACCGGCGGCACGATGCAGTCGTGGTAGCCCTGGCCGAGGTAGCTTTTAAAAATGCGATTCTTCCCTGCGATGGCGCGCAATTCCTCGACCGCCGCGCTCTCACCGAGCGCGTCGGGGAGGTTCAGCGGCGCGGTGCTGCGGATCGCTGCGGGGACGGTGCGCGCGATGAGTTCGTCGAGATTTGCGAGGCCGAGGGCCGCGAGCATTTCCGCGATGGCGTCGTCGCCGGAGCCGAGATGGCGCGGTGGAAAGGAATCACAACGGGCGAGCGGGGACGATGGATGTGCGGCCTTTTGGCTCGCGGATTGGTGCATGGCGCGCGGAGGCTAGTCGCCCGGTGTGTCTGTGCAAAAGGAATTTGAATGCAGGACAGGCTGGAAGCGTGTCCTACATTGTCCTCGCAAACGCGGCGCGGCTTCCGCCAATCTTCGTGCAGCGCGCCGGGCAGTACCGGGCCACATTTCAATACGCCATGATGCTTTCCGCAATCCTCTCCACAGTCATCCTCGCGGCGCAGGCCTTCGCTGCTCCGCTGCCGCCACCACCGGAGCAGCTCGATCTCGCGAAGCTGCCGACGCAGGCAAAGGTGATCGACCGTGTCGTGGTGCCCGTGCCGAACGAAGTCTTCGCCGTGCTCGACAAGCTCGGCAAGCCACGCTGGGCGGGCCTCATTCACCGCGACGTGAGCAAGGCCAAGCCGACCGGTGAGGCGCCGCAGATCGCGATGATGCTCGGGGTGATCATCGCCGAGGGATTCATCGCCGTGGAGGCGGAGGACGCGGAGGAGGTGAAGGAACTCGGACGCGCGATCCTCACATTTTCCAACGCCATCGGCGTGCGCAAGGCGGTCGTCCGCCGCGCCAGCAGCGTGATCGAATTCGCCGAACAAAAAAAGTGGAACCGCGTGCGCACCGAACTCGACGGCGCGCTGACGGACGTGCGCAGCGCGATGATTGAACTCAACAGCGAGCCGCTCGCGCAGCTCGTGAGCCTCGGCGGATGGCTGCGCGGGACGGAGGTTCTCGCGCAGGTCGTCGGCATGGATTTCACCACGCGTGGCGCGGAACTGCTGCACCAGCCCGGGCTCGTCGAGCATTTTGAAAGGCAGGTGGACGCGATGAAGCCGCGCCTCCGCTCAAACCGCGTGACCGGCAAAGTGCGGCAGGGCCTCGGCGAGATCCAGCCGCTCCTCGGCGAGGACAGCAGGATTTCCGCGAAGACCGTGAAGGACATCGCCGCCATCGCCGGACGCCTCGTGACTCTCATCCGCAGCAAATAACGCCCACCGTGAAAACGCCCACACGCCTCATCTTGATCCTCCTCACCGCAGTCGCACTGCCGGTCGCATTTGCATTTGTGGACGACGCGCACTCCCGCGCGATGGAAGCCGCCGTCCCCGCGGTGAAGGAAGGCTACCTCGTGCGCCAGGAATACTGGGCCGGCGCGCTCGTCGCGAAGGAGCCGAGCGTCGTGAAGCACCAGCTTTTCGCGGGCAACAGCTATTGGTTCTGGCTCGGCAGCGACGAGGATTCCGCGCAGGTCACCGTGCATGTGTACGACCCGGGCGGGAAGCTCGCGGACAAGGAATCGTGGCAGCACGGCAACACCGCCGCGGTGAAAATCACGCCGAAAAAGACGGGCACGTATTTCATCGTTTTCAGCATCGAGCAGTCCAAGGCGAAGAAGAGCCGCTGGGCGCTCGCGTATGGGTTCAAATAGCGCCGGGCCTGCAAAACTGACCGGGTGCTGCGGACATGGCGCATCCGGGGAGATCGATGGATGGAAGGCGATGGGTGTGCGCTCCGCCGTATGCCTCGTCTTCA
>JANXZI010000254.1 GCA_025355595.1 Spartobacteria bacterium | reverse complement strand
GAGGTGCATTTCCTTGATGCCTTCACTCCAGACGATGTCGTTATTCTGCCAAAACTTGGTCATATCCACGTCCTTCTCATACACACCTTTCTCCTTATACACGTCGGTGCCGATACAGCCATAGCCGTGGCCCTGCCCTTTGTTCGGGATGTAGCACACGCTCCAAGTCGTAGCTTCCCCTCCGGCAGGCTTCTCGATGACTTCGAGTCGGACATGCACCGTGCCATTTCGGTAATCAGCGGGAGCCGTCCAGTCCTTCGGGCGCTGTGCATTGAGCATGGGGCCCTTCACATAGTAGTGCGAGGGGCTCGGCTTGGCGTTGTCGGCATCGGCCTTCGTGAAAGGAAAGGTGACATCGAAGAGCACGAATTGCTCGGCATGGCTAATGGCTGCGGTGAAGAGCAAAAACAGGAAGGATAGGTGACGCATAAGATGGATGGGTATATGAATGGGAGAGGGGATTACTTTTGGCCGGCTGCGTCGGCTGCGGGAATGAATTTCAGCTTGGCGAGCCATTCGAGAGACTGCGTCTGCCAGGCATCCCACATCGGCCCCTTGTAGCCATTCAGGCCATGTCCGCCCGATGGAAGCTCCAGATAATGAACCTCAACGCCATTCGCCCGGAGTGCATCACGGAACATGCTGCTATGCGCTGGAGGCACCACCTTGTCGTCCCCTGCATGAGCAAGAAAGGCCGGCGGCGTCTGGGCATTGGTTTGTTTCTCATTGGAAAAAAGATCGGCCAGTTCCTGCTTCGCATCCTTGCCGAGCAGATTGTTTCGCGATCCGGAGTGCCCCTGCGGACCCATGCTGACGACTGGATAGACCAGCACCATAAAATCCGGGCGGCAACTGACCCTCGAAATCGCATCCGAAGCTTTCGGATCGCCCAAATCGAAATGAGTCCCCGCGGTGGATGCCAGATGCCCACCTGCCGAAAATCCGATGATCCCGATCCGCTTCGGATCGATTCCCCATTCCACAGCTCGCGCACGAGTGGTACGGAGGGCACGCTGGGCATCAAGCAAAGGCACGAACGCACGACCTTTTGGCAGCCGGTATTCCAGCACGACACCCGTGACGCCGTGGCCATTGAGCCATTTTGCAATGCCGTGGCCTTCGGCTCCGACGACGAGTCCCCCGTATCCGCCTCCGGGACAGATCACCATCGCCGCGCCATTTGGCTTGGCGGCGCGATGGACTGTGATCGTTGCATCCGCTTCCTCAAACTCACCGCCACCCACGGGGGCATGATTGGCCCAAAGCGAGATTCTCTCCGTCTTGGATACGGCATCCTCCGCGGATGTGGATCGCTGCAAAGGCAATGCAATGCCGACTAGGAAGAGCAGTTTGAGGAGTGGCTTCATTCAGCGAATGTGGGCACGTCGGCCCTGCAAACGCCATTCCATTTAGGCCAGCCGCAGGATAAAGGTGCCGATGTCCCTGAGCAGTTTTCCGATGCGATCAGCAAGGCCGTGGTCTGCCTTTTCACGGTTTGGCTTTGGATTTAGATTGCGGACGACCCGGCAGAACGCCCCAGATTTCTTCGAGCAACGCAAATGTTTCCGGCTCGGCCTGCATTAGTTCGCCGGTGACGAATGGATAGAAATCATTCGAGCCAAAATAGGCCTCGGTCATTTCCGCGAAGAATTCCTTCTGATTAGTCAGCCCATAGTGCTCGCGCATGTGGCCGGGGCTCGTCAGGACGGATTTGTATTTGCCGCTTTCGCAAAATTTCTTCCACACCGCGGTCATGCGCGGCTCCTCGAAGCCGATCACCTGATCATGAAACCCATGCGCCAGCTCGTGCAGCACGACCCATGGCATCCGATGGTTTTCATAGGGCGACAGGAATGCCTCCGCATCCGGAATGTGCGCGCATTTTGCGAGGCTCTCGCTGTAGCCGTGCCCCTTCAGCCAGCCTGCGCTCGGATGATACTGCATGGCCTTCAAATCCCCGTAGTTGAGGTCGAGTTCGATGGTGATCGCGCGCAGCTTCGCGAGCGATTTTTCCGGCATCACGATCGTGATGGCGACCAG
>JANXZI010000224.1 GCA_025355595.1 Spartobacteria bacterium | reverse complement strand
ACCGTGCGCCACCGCGCGCCCGCCGAAGCGTGCCCGGAGGTCACGCTCCACCTCGTTTCCGCCGCAGGTTGAAAGCACGAACGCCATGCTGCCCTATGCCGGATTCGCCCGCAGGATTTCCGCGATCACCTCGTCGCTTGTTCGTCCCGCGGCCTCGCCCTCGAAGTTCAAAATGATCCGGTGCCGCAGCGCCGCGTGCGCCGCCGTCGAGATGTCCGCCTTCGCGACGTGGCATCGCCCGTCGAGCAGCGCGTAGATTTTCCCCGCGAGGATCAGCGCCTGCGCCCCGCGCGGGCTCGCGCCATAGCGCACGAATTTCTTCGCCAGCGGCGACGCGCCGGGATCGTCCGGGTGCGTGGAAAGGACCAGCCGCACCGCGTGCTCCTGCACTTCGCGCACGATCGGCACCTGCCGCACCACGTCGCGCAGCACGAGCACTTCCGCCGCGTCCGTCACGACCTTTTCAACGTGCGGGACCGCTGCGCTCGTCGTGCGATCGAGGATCGTGTGCAGCTCGTCGCCGCTCGGGAATCGCACCTTCACCTTCAGCAAAAACCGGTCGAGCTGCGCCTCCGGCAGCGGATACGTGCCCTCCATCTCCAGCGGATTCTGCGTCGCGAGCACGAGGAATGGCTGCGGCAGCGCGTGCTGCACGCCGCCCACCGTCACGTGCGCCTCCTGCATCGCCTCGAGCAGCGCGCTCTGCGTCTTCGGCGTCGCGCGGTTTATCTCATCCGCGAGCAGCAGGTTTGCAAACACCGGCCCCGCGCGGAACTGAAACGTGCGCCGCCCGTCCTCGCCCTCGTGGATGATGTTCGTACCGACGATGTCCGCCGGCATCAGATCCGGCGTGAACTGGATGCGGTGGAACTGCAAATTCACCGCCTCGCCGAGCATCCGCACAAGCATCGTCTTGCCGAGCCCCGGTACGCCTTCGAGCAGGACATGCCCGCCGGAAAATAGCGCGACCAGCACGCTCTCGATCACCTCGTCCTGCCCGACGATCATCTTGCCCATCTCGCTCTGGATGCGGCGGAACGTGGTGCGGAATTGCGCGAGGCGCGGTTCGAGGGATTCGCTCATTAGTTGGGTGAAAAATGTCGGTGTCAGTTGGCGTGATCTTATTGTTATTCCTAATCTTATTCTTCCTCTGCGTCGGCCATGCCTCGAAATTTGCGATAGAGATTAAGAATAAGATTACGAATAAGAGGGAAACGGAAAAACCCGGCGGCTACTGCTTCGGCCGGATCGCCTGAAAGTAACGCCTGATCAGAAAGCGCGCGCCAAGCGGGATATTCTCCTGTGTCACCGCATCCTCCGCGGCAAACGCGGCCGTGTCGTAAAGCTCGCGATACCGCCGCACCGCCTTTTCGTCGCCCGCCGCCGCGCTCGGAATCAGTGTGGAAAGCGACTCACCCGCGCCGAGTTGCACGGCGTCCTGCTCCTTGCGCGCGGCGGATTTTGGCGCATCGGATTTCTTGCCGAAAGGATCCTTCGTCGTGTCCCTGTCGCCATCGGTGCCCGGTTTTCCCGAGGGAGAATTGATGCTGCCTTCCGAGTTCCTGCCGGGCTGGTCGCCGCTGGAGAAATTCAGCATCGCCACTTTGCCCTCGCGATCCCCTTCGCCTGCGCCCGGCTCGCCCGGTTGCGGTTCGCCACCCTGCGGGCCATCGCCCTGCTGCTGCTGATTCTTAAGATTCTCCAGCGCACCGAGCAGTCGTTTCAGATCCTCGTCCGTCATTTTTTTCTGCGCGTCCTGCGGTGCGCCTTTGCCTTCGCGCGCCACATTTTTCCCCTGCTGCGCGAGATCGTTCAGCGCCTCGGCGACTTGTTTCAGCAAATCCTGCCGACCGCCTGCGGCTTGCTGCTGGAGCTTTTCGATCTGCTTCGAGATCTCTCCGCGTTTCTCCGCGAGATGATCGAGCGCCTGCTTCAGCGTGTCGCGCACGGCCTCCCCGTTCGGCAAATCATCCTGCGCAGCGGCGGCGATCTTTTTTGCCGCGTCGGCAAGGTTGCCGCCCGCCAGGTCCTTCGCCGCCTCACGCGTCGGCTCATGTTTTGCGAGTGCGTCCGCGAGTGCCTTCAGTTCCTCCGCCGTCGCGGCCTCGGGGCGGCGCAGCTCCTTTACAAGTTCTTCGAGTTTCGCAAATTCGCGCAGGGCCGCCTTGTGCGCATCCTTGCCCTCCGCGGCGTCCGCGCGCATCTGCTCCGCGCTCTGCCGCAGGCGATCGGCGACAAATTTCAGCAGCTTCTCCGAATGCTCATTCGCCAGGATGTCCGTGAGCTTCGAGAGTTGTTCGAGGTGCTTCGCCGTTTCGGAAATCGCCGCCGTCTCCTGCGCCGCACGCGCATCCTTGATCGCGTTTGCATTCATCGCGCTCCACCACAGCAACGCGAGCATCGCGACCGGCGCGGCGATCCAAGCCAGCTCGCGTGGAAAACGCACCGGGAGCAGTGCGCCCAATTTCTGTCCGCGCGCCCAACCCGCAATCTCGTGCATCGCGATTATTTCCAGCTCGGATGCGCGTGATTTTTCCGCCAGCCGCAGCCCGGTGACAAAACGATCGCGCGTCGCACCTGCCGCATCGAGTGCGCGCGCGACGCGCTCGGGTTGCGGGAATTTCAGCAGCGTCACCACCAGCGCCCCGAGCGTGCCGAAGACGAACGGCCACGTGAGCATGATCGGGATCGCGGGAACATCCGGCCTCATCCCGCCGCGCCACCACGCCGCCGCCGTGAACACCAGCAGGATCGCAAAAAAGAAAAGCGCCGCACGCGCCGCGGCCCGCAGCAGATCGCCGAGCGCCATCCGCCACCGCAGCGCACGGAGGATGCGGAGGATTTCGTCGGTGGGCTTCATGCGGTCGCGCACGCTAGACGAACGCCACCGCCATGCAACAGGCCAGCGGGACTAGTGCCGCGTCAGCATGAAGTGATGGCTTCAGCGAAGGTGCCTATGCGTGTGACTGGTGACTGGTGAGAAGTGAATGGTGTCCGCACATGTTCGGTCGCGCGATTGCGAGTCCAGTCACTATTCACCAGTCACCAGTCACAACAGCGCAGCTCGGAGCGCGAACCCATCACTTCACGGCTGACGCGGCACTACCCGCGCAGCACGGCGAGCGCGACTTCGAGCGACACGCTGTCGGTGATGCTGAGCACGGGCGTGTCCTTGCGCGTGCGCTTCACGAGGCCGGCGAGCACGCCGCCGGGGCCGAGTTCGAGGAAGAGTTCCACCTTTTCCACGTCCACGAGAAACTCGATCGTCTCCGTCCAGCGCACCGAGCCGGTGACCTGTGCGGAGAGCGCGGCGCGGATTTCATCCGGGCTCGCGACCGGGCGCGCGGTGACATTGGCGACGACGGGAAATGCGGGCGGCTGCATCGGCGTCGCGGCGAGCTGCGGCGCGAGCGCGTCGGCGGCGCTCTGCATGAGCCGCGAATGGTACGCGCCGGCGACGTTCAGCTTCGCGGCCTTGCGGATGCCGCGGTCGCGCACGACTTCGAGCGCGGCGTCGATCTTGGCATCCTCGCCCGAGATCACGATCTGGCCGGGGCTGTTGAAATTCGCCACGTCCACGCCGAACTCCGCGGCGATGGCGCGCACGAGGGTTTCGTCGCCGCCGATCAGCGCGGCCATCGCGCCGGTCGTGCGCTCGCAGGCCTCCTGCATGAGCCGCCCGCGCTCGGCGACGAGGCGCAGGCCGTCCGCAAAAGTGAAAGTGCCCGCCGCGGCGTGTGCGGTGAATTCGCCAAGCGAAAGTCCCGCCGCGATGTGGACGGGCAGCGTGGGCCTCTCCGCACGCAGCGCCGCGAGGCACGCGAGCCCGTGGATGAAAAGCGCGGGCTGGCAGTTTGCCGTCTTCACGAGTTCGGATTCGGGACCGGAGAAAGTCACAGTGCTCAGAGGGCGTTCGAGGATCGCATCGGCCTCACGGAAGAGATCGGCGGCGGCGGGGAATTTTTCCGCGAGGTCGCGGCCCATGCCGACGGTCTGCGCTCCCTGCCCGGCGAAAAGTAGTGCGATGCGTTTTTTCATGCACTTCGCATAGGGCAGGCGCGGGCGGGCGCGCAAGTGCGCGGGCGCTGAATGACGAATGACCGGGAGCGGCGGGTGAACCCGTGACAGCTACGCCCTCGTCGCAACAGGCATCCGCGGCGCCCCGCCTTCGAGATCGCCCCGCGACGTACGCCAGTGAGAACACATCTACGGAGATTCACAGATGTTCTCCGTGTCACCCATTTGCACTTCGACGACTGCGTGACCACGTTCAGCGCTGAGCGAAATGTGGGACTCGCCGACGCCGCCAGGCTCACCGCTCGCGCCGCAGATCCAGAATCTCGACAGCGGATTTTCTCGAGATCTCGTGTCGGATGTTCACCGATGTTTGCCGAAGTCATTGATGTCTGGAGAACGCAAAAAGTGACCAAGTTCAACCGAGTCATCACCGCGCCCGGCTGATCAGAACGTCGCCACGGGCATTTTTGAAAGTCGGTTTTTTGACGGGGCGGCCGACGCACTCGCTCTCGCATTGTTGACCGGATCTCGGTGTAGCCCTCAGGCCTATTCACGGATGCGCGTTGGACCTACCTCGGTGATCGCTTCGGCCGGGATAAGTTGGGCAACCTCGGCGTTCGTGCCGGTGTTCGAATTGCGTTCCAAGTACGATCATCCTCAGCTTCTCTTCTTTCAAGGTTGCCTGCTGGAACCCACGGCCTGTCTTGCCAAAGAGGGGGCCTCGATTCGGTCGCAATCGTTCCGATCACCAGCATCGCCTACACCTTCTCAGCCATTTTATGGGACCGAGCAAAAATTCAACCTGACTCCCTTCACGTCGGCGGAGAGGGCAGTGGACGTGGCATTCGTGTCGAAGAACCGACCATAATGTGCGCGGTGCAGCCCGGATTGATGACATCCCGTTCAAGATACGGCCAGTCTGCTCGGAACCGCGATGTCTTTGATGGCCCACAAAGCAAGGGTCACAACCAACACACAAACCAACTCATGAAAAAAATCGCACTACTCAGCACCGCCATCCTCGCAGCTCTCAGTCTCTCGCTGTTTGCCGAGGATCTCAAAATCACCGG
>JANXZI010000215.1 GCA_025355595.1 Spartobacteria bacterium | reverse complement strand
CGGCCACGGCGCGGTGGCGTTCAGCGCGCCGCGCACATCGAGATTTTCCACGGCGTAAATCAGCAGGTTTGCGAGATCCTCGACGTGAATCCAAGGGAGCCACTGGCGCCCGCTGCCGAGGCGCGCGCCGAGGCCGAGGCGGAAAAGCGGGAGCATCATGCGCAACACCCCGCCGCCTTTTCCGAGCACGAGGCCGGTGCGGGCGCAGACCGTGCGGCAGTCCGGTTCCGCGGCGCGCGCCTCGCCTTCCCATTCGCGGCACGTCTCCGCGAGGAAGTCGGTGCCGCATGGCGAATCCTCGGTGAGTTCGGCTTCGTCGCTGTCGGCGTAGATCCCGGTCGCGCTCGCGGACACGAGGACATCCGGCGGATGCGACGAAGCGCGGATCGCCTCGACGACCCGCCGCGTGCCGAGGATGCGACTCTCGCGGATGCGCTGCATTTTTCCGCGCGTCCAGAGACCCGCAACATTTTCACCGGCGAGATGGATCACGGCCTCGCAACCGCTGAGATCGGGCGGGGCGTCCGTCGAAAATTTGCGTGTCGCGATACAGTCATGCACGGGACGCGAAGGATCACGCGTGAAGGCGACCACCTCGTAGCCGCGGCGCACGGCAAGGCGGATGACATGCCGGCCCACGAATCCGGTCGCACCGGTGAGTGCGAGTTGCATCGCTCAGCGGAGCTGCTCCGGGAACTTCCTCGCGAGCCAGTCGTACGGGAAAAGATTTCCGGGGCAGTCGGTGGGCCACTGCGGAGGATTGATGTTCTTGTGCGCGCGCACTTCGGCGGGCTGGCCCTGAATTTTTCCCACCCGGTGCCGGAGATAGGCGATGAGTTCGGTGAGCGCAGCCTTCTGCACTTCACCGACGTGCTGCACATTGAAATCGCCCACGAGGCAGATGCCGATGCCGATGTTGTTCAGGTAGTCGCTGTGGACGTGGCCACCCTGGTACTGCCGGTGCCAGCGGTTGCCGATTTCGATCGCGCCGTCGCGCGTCGAGGTTCCGTTGCCGATGACGAAGTGATAGGCGAGGCCGTTCACCATGTGCCGCACATTGCGGTGGTAGTGCTCAAAGGCGGCGGCGTTTCCCTGCCGCGTGCCGCTGTTATGCACGACGATATAGCGCCAGCGCCCGCGCGCGACGGCCGCGCGATCAATGTCCCGACGGACGGCGGCCGTGAGATAGCGGTAGCTCGTGCCTCCGCCGCTGCCGCCGAAGAGCCGCGACCACGCGCTCTGCGGCTTCGGCGTAGGCTCGCGTTCCACGTCGGCGACCCCCACGGCCTTGTCGCGCACGATGATGTCCGCGCGCGGCGGCGGCGTGACTTGCGGTGCGGGAACCGGCGTGGGGCGCGGCGTGGGCTCGGGCGTCGGGCGCACGACCGGCAGCGGGGTCGCGCGCACCGGCGGCTTTTCGCCGATGGGCGTGGCGTGCGGCTTCGGCTTCGGCCCCGGCGTGGTCGGCGGCGTGTAAGGGATCGTGGTCATCTCCTCGCGCGCCTTGAGGAATGCGCGGCGCTTTTCCTCCTCCGACACGGGCTGCTGGGCCGGAAGTCGGAAGACGACGATGCAGAGCAGGGCAAGAAAAAGGGCGGAGCGGTGGCGCACGGAAGCGCAAGGTATCGGGCGAGAGAGACGCGGCAAGCATTGCGACGAATCTCCGCGGAAGTTTTTTGCCCGCGCGCGGCGATGCCCTATGCTGCCGCCGTGAATCTCGAACTGCCCGCCGACCGCATCGCCGTGAAAATCTGCGGCATCACGAATCGCGACGACGCGCTCGCCGCCGTGGATGCCGGCGCGGATCTGCTCGGCTTCAACACGTGGCATGGCACGAAGCGCTTCATGGACATCGCCCGGAATGCCGATTGGATCGCCGCGCTTCCGCGCCCGATCGTGCGCGTGGCGCTGCTCGTAAATGCGACGCAAGAGGAGACAGAACGCATCGCGGCGCTCGGGTGCGTGGACGCGCTGCAATTTCACGGTGACGAGGACGCCGCCTTCTGCCGCTGGGCCGCGGGCATGGGAAAGCCGATCATCAAGGCGCTCCGTGCGAAGGATCGCGCGATCCTCGCGCACGCGGGCGATTTTTCCACGCGCCACATCCTGCTCGATGCCCATGTACCAGGGGAATTCGGCGGCACCGGCGCGCGCGTGGATCTCGCGCTGGCGTGCGAATTCAAACGTGCGAATCCCGCGCTCGCGCTGTGGCTCGCCGGCGGCCTCACGCCGGAAAATACCGCCGACGCCGTGCACGCCGTGCGGCCCGCGGTCGTGGACGTTTCCAGCGGCGTGGAATTCGAGCCGGGCCGGAAAGATGCCGCGAAGATGCGCGCCCTGGCCCACGCTGCGAAGCGCGCCTGACGAATCTGTTTTCTTCGTTATCGGAGGCGGTCGAGTGCCGCGGGGAAAGGACTTGGCCCACGTTGTGCTTTGGGAAATGCGCAACGAATTATGAAACTCTCAGCCCTCGCCCGCAAACAACTCCACCACACGCTCGGCGCACTCATCGTCTCGGTGAGCGCCTCGCTCGCGCAGAATACCATCCCGCCGCGGACCGCGCCGCCGGTGCCATTCGCACCGCCGACCGTCACGCCGATCGAGGTGCCAGCCGTGCCCGGTCGCCCTGCCACATTGCCGCCTCCGTCCTCCCTCGCGCCCGCGCCGATCGAGCCGCCGCTCCAGACGCCCGGCACCGTCCCCGGCGTGCTGGTCGTGCCCGGCGATCCGAGCACCACTCCCGGCACCGTCCCGACCCCCGGCACGTTGGACCTTTCCGGTTCGCGCGTGAGCGAATTCCAGGGCGACGAGGTCTCGCTCGTCCTCCGCACGCTCGCACGGCAGGCAAAGATGAACGTGGTCGTGAGCCCCGCCGTGGTCGGCCAGATCACTCTCCGCGTCGAGAACAAGACGCCCGCCGAAGTCATCCGCATCATCTGCCAGGCCAACGGCCTGATCATGGATGAAATGGAGAGCGTCGTTTACATCAAGACCGTCGCGGAAAAGCAGAAGGAGCCGACCGAGTCGCTGCAATACACCTTCAGCTACGCCAAGGCCGCCGATGTCGCGCCGCTGCTGAAATCACAGCTCACCAGCCCGGACGCACCGCAGACCGACACCCGCACGAACACGATTTTTTTCCGCGAGGGAAAGACGAATGCGGACAAGATCATGAAATTTCTCCACGGCATTGATTCACCGACCAAGCAGGTCATGATCGAAGCGCGCCTCGTGGAAGTGACCGCAAATCCGAAGCAGAGCTACGGCATCAACTGGGGCGGCGTAGTCGGCAGTTCCGCGACTCCGATGACGGTGAAATACGGAGCTTCGGGCCTGCCCGGCGCTGGCGGAGCCTCGGTCACTTCGCAGAACGGCAAATTCCAACTGAACGACTTCCTCAAGCAGGGCACGAATGCATCCAGCTTGGTGAATGGCATCGCGGGCCAGTTTTCGATCCTCTCCATCCAGCAGATGGCGCTCACCATGCGCCTGCTGAACGAGGACAGCGACGCGGAATTCCTCGCCAACCCGCGCATCGTCGCGGCGAACAATCAGAAGGCCACCATCAAGATCACCCGCAACCAGCCGGTGCCGCAGTTGAACTTCAACGAGCAGACCGCGCAGGCCGTGTTCGGCGGGTTCCAGGACAAGGAATTTGGCAACACGCTCACCGTCACGCCCTCGATCAACAAGGACAGCTACGTCTCGATGCTCGTCCAGCCGGAGATCAGCAACAAGGTCGGCGACGCCACCTTCACCTTCGGCGGCGCGACCGTCGCGAGCCCGATTATTGACAAGCGCACGTTCGACTCAAACGTGCTGATCCAAAGCGGCGACACGCTCGCCATCGGCGGCCTGCTCCAGGATGAAATCTCCAAGAGCCACACCAAGGTGCCCATCATGGGCGACATCCCGCTTTTCGGAAAACTCTTCCAGGAAAAGCTGAACGTCCGCACCAAGCGAAACCTGCTCGTGTTCGTGACGCCGAACATCATCCGACAGGGCCTCGGCACGGGGCTCGAACCCCAGATCAACGGCCTGAAAAACACCGGCACTGAATATGCCGACCCGAACGGCTGGAGGAACAACGCGCGCGGCGTTTACAACTTCAAGAAGACGCCCGATAAACCGCTCGCGGCGGAATATCCGGCCCCGAAGAGCCGCAACGTCGCCGGCAAATACAACGTGAGCTCCACCCGCCGGTAGGCACGTAGCACACCACTTCACACAGGACGCCGGCCAGCGATGGCCGGCGTTCTTTTTTGCACACGCGTCCTACCCGTCCGCCAGCCGGCGAAGATACGTGAAGGAATACAGCCCAGTCGAGTGCCCGTCGCCCCACGTAAGCTGGAGCGCATAGCCGCCCACGGGCTGCCACCCGCGCAGCTCAAAGCTCGCCGTCGTGTGCCGCACCTCGGGCGTCACCACGCGGCCAAGGGCGTCGGGTTCACCGCAGCACGCGGCGCACGGGCACGACTCGCGCAGCTTTTGCAGCGGCAGAAAAGATTCGCGACCATCGTTCCAGGCGATCGCGAGTTCCGTTCCGATGGCGGCGACGTTCACGGGTTGGAGGCGTTCGTTCATGATTCTTCAGTCGTCGTAATTCAACGAGCCCGGCTCCGGCCTCCACGTCTTGCCGCTGCGCTCCCCGAAAATCGCCGTCCCCACGCGCACGAGCGTCGCGCCCTCCTCGATGGCCACGGCAAAATCCCCGCTCATCCCCATCGAAAGCTGCGGCAGCGAAATGCGGAACTCGCGCTCCAACTGATCGCGCAATTCGCGCAGCGCGATGAAAAATCTGCGCGCCATCTCTGCGCGCGGCTGGGGCGGCGGGATGCACATGAGCCCCTCGATCGTCAGCCGCTTCAGCGCGAGAAGCTCCTCGATCTGCGCTCCGATTTTTTCCGTCGAAAAGCCGAACTTGCTCCCCTCTCCCGCCACATTCACCTCGAACAGCACACGAGGCAGTGCCCCGTCCTCCGTCGCAATCCGCTCGATGTCGCGCGCGATCTCCAGCGAGTCCACGCCGTGAAAAAGCTCAAACAGCGGCAGCGCGTGGCGGATCTTGTTCCGCTGGAGATGACCGATGAAATGCCAGCGCGCGCGCCCCGGCACGAGCGGGAATTTTGCACGCGCCTCCTGCACGCGGCTCTCGCCGAAGACGCACTGCCCCGCGGCCAGCACCTCGCTCACCGATTCCGGCGGATGCGTCTTGGAAACCACCACCAGCGTCACATCGCTCGCGCTCCGTCCGGCGCGCGCCGCCGCCGTCGCGATCTGCTCCTGCACGGCCGCCAGCCTGCCCGCGATGGATGACCCGCCGGGAATTTGATCGCCGGTTTCAACACTCGCATTCATGGTCGCCGGTTGTTGCACAACCGATTTTCAAAATGCACGTAGATTCGCTCAGGGTCTTCTGCGACCTCGTCGAGACCGCCAGTTTTTCCAAGGCGGCCGCGGCCCACGGCATCACGCAGAGCGCCGTGAGCCAGCAAGTGCGCGCGCTGGAGCAGCGCTTCGGCTGCACCCTGCTCGAGCGCAGCCGCAGCGGCGTCTCCGCGACTCCCGAAGGCCAGGCCTTTCTCGCCACATGCCGCGAGATCCTCACCGCGTGGGGCGCATTCGAGGGCCGGCTCGGCGAGCTGAAACACGAGGTCTCCGGCGAACTCCGCATCGCCTCGATCTTCAGTATCGGCCTGCACGATCTCCCCGCGCGGCTTGCTGCGTTCCGCGCGAAATTCCCGCAAGTCGCCGTGCATGTGGACTACCGCCGCTCGACGCAAGTGTACGACATGATCGAATCCGGCGACGCACACCTCGGCCTCGTCGCATTTCCCGCGAAGCGCCCGGGCATCATCTTCGAGATTTTCGACGAGGACATCCTCGTGATCATCTGCCACCCACGCCATCGCCTCGCCGCGAAAAAGCGCATCCCGCTCAGCGTGATCGCCGGCGAGAAGTTCATCGGCTTCGAGCCCGACACGCCGACGCGCAAGATGACCGACCGCTACCTCCGCAAAGCCGGGGTGAAAATCACGCCCGTAAATGAATTCGACAACATCGAGACCGTGAAGCGCGCCGTCGAAATCGGCAGCGGCATTTCCATCGTGCCCGCCCGCACCGTCACCGCGGAGATCGCCAGCGGCCAGCTCGCCGCAATCGAAATCGAATCACCCCGCATGACGCGCCCGCTCGCCACCATCGTCGCACGCAACCGCCCCCGCCCGCCCGGCATGAGGGAATTCATCGCGATGCTGAAAGCGCAGGGTTGAGAGTTTTTGGTTGAGAGTTGAGAGGCGCAGAATCACCACTCTCGCCTCTCAACTCTCACCATTCAACTCTCACCTCCCCACATGTCAGCCCACATCGGAATCATCGGCGGCAGCGGACTCTACCAGATTGATGGCCTCACCGACCTGACGGAGCACCGCGTCGAGACTCCGTTCGGTCCACCGTCAGACGTGATCGTCGGCGGCAAGCTCGCGGGACGGCAGATATTTTTCCTCCCCCGCCACGCGCGCGGCCACCGCATCCTCCCGCACGAACTGCCCCACCGTGCAAATATCTGGGCGCTGCGTTCGCTCGGCGTGCGCTTCGTGATCGGCGTCACCGCCGTCGGTTCGTTGCAGGAAAAATACGCGCCGGAGGATGTCGTGCTGCCTTCGCAGTTCTTCGATCGCACGAGCCAGATCCACACGTTCTTCGGCGGTGGAATTGTCGCGCACGTCGCCTTCGCCGATCCGATCTGCGAGCCGCTGCGCGCGCTCCTCTTGCGCGAGGCGCGCGCCGCGGGCTGCCGTGTCCACGACGGCGGCACCTACGTGAACATGGACGGCCCGCAGTTCAGCACGCGTGCCGAGAGCGAGACGAACCGCAAGCTCGGCTTCGACGTGATCGGCATGACGAATCTCGCCGAGGCCAAACTCTGCCGCGAAGCCGAGATCGCGATGGCCACGCTCGCGATGATCACGGACTACGACTGCTGGAAGCTCGACGAGGAACCCGTGACCTCCGCCGCCGTCATCGCGCATCTCCACGCCAATGCAGCGGCCGCCAAAAACATCATCGCGCGCGCCATCCCGCACATCCCCCCGGAACCGTGCTGGCCCGAGCACCGCGCGCTCGACAATGCGCTCGTGACCGACCGCAGCCTCTGGCCTGCCGAGACGGCCGCGAAGCTCCGCCCGATCCTCGGGCGCTTCGAATCGTAGGCGAGGTCTATCGCCTTGCCTGCGGCGCTCACAGAAAGAGCGCAGATTCGTCATCCGTCATTTCAAACCTTCCACCGCTTGTGCATCCAGATCCACTGCTCGGGATGCCGCAGCAGCGCGCGCTCGAGCGCCGCATTGAAGGCCCGCGCGGTCAGTCGGATCGCCTCGCTCGTATTCTCGTGCTCGACGACCGGCACCGGATCCTCGAAGCGCAGCACATGCGTCCCATCCGGCTCGCGCCAGCTCGTCGCGGGCACCACCGGCGCGCCCGTATCCATCGCGATGATCGGCAGGCTGCGAAATGTCCCCGCGGGCTGCCCGAGAAAATCCGCGACCACACCCTCCCGCCCCGTCGCGTGCTGGTCGTAGATGAAGACCACGATCCGCTTCTGCGCGAGCAAATCGAGAATGGTGTCGAGGGAGCCGCGCTTCGCGATGGTGCCGAACCCGGCACGACGAAAACGCCACGTCACATACGCATTCAGCAGCGCAGGCTTCAGCGGGCGGCGCACAAAATGGAAAACCCCCTTGAACTGCGAAAACTGCCCGATGCCCGCGACCGTCGCGACCTCCCAATTTCCAAAATGCCCCGTGAGCAAAAGCACGCCTTTTCCCTGCGCGTACGCCCGCTCCAAAGCCTCGCCATTCTCGATGCGAATCATCGCCCTCTTCCTCTTCGCTGTCATCCACGGCAGCCGGAAAAACTCCCCAAGAAACCGCGCGAAATGTCCGTAGTACGCCTGCGCGAGCCGCAGCAGATCGAGCTCCGAAAGCACCTCGCCGAAAACGCGGCGCATATTCGCCATCACCGTGCCGCGCTTGATCGGCAGCAGGTGGCAAAAAAGTTTCCCGAACCACGGAACCTCGATCTTTTTCATCTCCGCGACTGCGACTGCTGCTGCACTGGTCGCCGTGTGCGTGAGCGACAGCCGGATCTCGCCGATGAAATTCCGATCCATCGCCGTGCGCGCCGCCGCGCTCGGCTCGATCCCCGGCGCACCGTAGCCGTCCTTACGCACGGAAAAATCATACGGCTCGATCACACCGAGCGCCGTCTCGCGCGGGAACAATTTGCAGCAAGCCTCCTTCGCCGCAAACCGCGCTGCCAGGCTCGCCGCCCGACCGGCACCTTCACCTGCATCGGCGAGTTCCCGCTCGCTGAAAAATCTCCGCAGACCCTCCGGCGCAGTGTCGCGCAGCAGCTTCTCGATGCGCGAGATTTCCACCGTGTCGATCCCGCACCGCGTCGAGGGAGGCGCTTCCATCACGCCTTCGCCGCGCGCACGATGAGCGCCACGTTCATCCCGCCGAAGCCGCGGCACAGCACGAGCGCGATGGCGCTGCGCGGCTTCTGCGCCTCGCGCGAGACGGGCAGGGTGGAAAATTCCGGGTCCACCGTGTTCAGCGTCGGCACACCCGGCACCACACCGTGACGCAGCGCTTCCAGCGCAAGCACGAGATCCAAAATCCCCGATGCCGCGATCAAGTGCCCGACCGCCCATTTGAAAGCCGTCACCGGCGGCGGATTACCGCCGAACACCCGCAGGATTCCCTTCGCTTCCGATGCGTCCGAAGCGATCGTGCCGTTGCCGTGCGCGACGATCATGCCGACATCCGCAGCCGCAATTCCAGCGTCCGCCAGCGCGAGGGCAATGGCACGCGCGGGACCGTCTCCATCCGGGCGCAAGTCCACGATGCCCGTCGCCTCCGTCACGCAGCCGTGCCCGAGAAATTCGCCGAGGATCGCTGCCTTTCGTGCCTGCGCGCCGTCAAATTTCTCCAGCATCACTGCCGCGCCGCCTTCGCCGAAAATCGTCCCCGTGCGATCCCGATCAAAGGGACGCAGCACATCCGTCGAAAGCAGTCCGAGTTTGTGGTAGCCGAGCACAGCTTCGGGCTCGATCAGGGTGTCGTGCCCCACTGCGACGATGCGATCCGCCTCGTCCATGCGCAGCGACTCCGCGGCTTCCGCGACCGCGAGCACGCCGCCCGCGCACTGGTTTGTGATGCACGCGTTTGTGCCCTTGAACATGTGCCGGATGCCGACGTGGCAGAGCACATTGTTCGGCAGATTTCTCAACAGCCACATCGGGTTCACCGTCGCGCCGAGTTCCTCGCCGAATTTCCGCAGGTCGCCGCCCGCCACCGTCATCAGCGGCAGGTATTCGTAGTTGCTGTTGTAGGCGCCGCCACCCGAGCCGACGACGATGCCGCTGCGGTCATTGAAAAACGGGACGTCCGCTGCATCGAGCGTCTCGCGGTGCGCGGGAATGCCCGACGACTTCACCGCGACACCCGCCGCGTGGATTCCGAAAAAGTCCGTTCGCGAAATGCTTTTGTGCAGCTTGCGATCCTCGACGAGTTCCCGGTCGCTCACACCGTTCACGCCAGCGGCGAGGCGAATCGGCCAGTGCTCGGCATCCCACAGCGCGATCGGCGCGACGGCCGACTGCCCGCCGAGCACTGCTGCGAAAATTTTCTCCACGGTCATGCCCGCGCCGCAGACTGCGCCGGAACCGGTGATGGCAATGCGAGGTGAAGTGCTCATCGGTCAGGCCTCCACGAGATCGGGGTGGCGGAAGGTGAGCGAGCTGTTCGAGCCGCCGAAGCCGAGCGAATTCGAAAGTGCGGCGCTGATGCGCATCGGACGCGACTGGCCGGTCACGAGATTGATGTTGCTGCACTGCGGATCGGGCGTGCTCCAGTTGGCATTCACTGGCGCGATGCCGTCGCGAATCGCGAGCGCGCACACGGCGGCCTCGACTGCGCCGGCGGCGGCGATGAGGTGGCCCATGGAGCTCTTCGTCGAGCTCACGGCGACATTCTGAAGATGGTCGCCCATCACGGCACCGAGCGCGACGCATTCGCTGCGGTCGTTCATCTGCGTCGAGGTGCCGTGCGCGTTCACGTAGTCAATGTCCTCCGGCTTCAGCCCCGCGTCGGCGAGCGACTGGCGGATGGCCTGGATCGGCCCATCGCCATCCGGCGGCGTGTCGGTGATGCGGTAGCAGCTCAGCGAATTTCCGTCGCCCGCAAGCTCGGCATAAATTTTCGCGCCCCGCGCGCGTGCCGACTCCCATTTTTCCAGCACGAGAAAAGCCGCACCTTCGCCGAGCAGGAAGCCGTTGCGCGTGGCGTCGAATGGACGGCTCGCGCGCTCAGGCGTGTCGTTGTCCGTCGAGAGCGCGCCCAACAGGCAGAAGCCCGAAAGGCCGATCGGGTTCAGCATCGAGTCAAAGCCGCCCGCAATCATCGCGTCCACGTTGCCGCGTCGCATGACTTTAAGCGCGGTGCCGATCGCCTGGCCGCCGGATGAACACGCGGTATGCACCGCCGACGCATAGCCGCGGACGCCGAAATTTTTTGTGAGCAGCGAGAGGCCGGCGTTCGTCTGCGTCCGGCAAAATGAAATCGGATCCGCCGGATAGTCGGGAGCGAGCAGTTGATCCGGATGCAATTCACCGTCCGCCGCCGCGTGGCGATGCACGCTGCTCAGTTCCTCGAACGACACGCCCATCATCCCCGCACCGACCACAAGACCCCAGCGCTCCGCAGTCTCCGCGGTCGGCCGGATGCCCGCGTCGGCGAGCGCCTGCTCGGCGGCATTCAGCGCGAAACGGTGCGAGCGCGAGGCGAGCTTCAGCAGCTTCCGGTCGGCGATGCCGTTTTCAAAATCGAAGCCCTTCACCTCCGCGCCGATGCGCGTGGAAAAACCGGTCGCATCGAAAATCGTGATCGGTCCCGCGCCCGACTTGCCAGCGCGCAACGCATCCCATGTCGCCGCAGTCGTGTTGCCGATCGGCGTGACCATCCCGATGCCGGTGATCGCGACGCGCACCCGCTTGCTCATGCCACGACCTCCGGCGTCAGTTCGACGCGCGCGGTACCGAGCCGGCCTTTTTCGTTCCGAGTCTCGACGGTAATTTTCAGCGCGTCGCCCTCGATTTTCATCACCTTCGCCTCAAGGTTCAGCAATTCGCCCGGCGGGATGAAATCGCGCAGCTTCATATCCACGACCGCGCGCGGCACCCAGTGCGCTCCGGCGCGCGCGGGCACCTTCGCCGCGAGTGCGGTGACGAGCTTGAGGTTCATATTCATGAGCAGTGTGCCAGGAAACACGGGACGTTTTGGAAAATGGTCGCCGAAGAAAGCAGCCTGCGCGGGAACCTGCAACTTCGCGCGTGCCTTCATTTGCGGGCCGTCCTCGAACGCGATCCCGTCGAGCGAAAACACCGGCACGCCCGTGGCCGCAAACGCACCCGGCACGGCGCCATCCCCGCGCAGCAGTGCGAGCCGCGCGCGGAGCAGATCGGGATCGTCGAATTCACCAATCGCCACCAT
>JANXZI010000191.1 GCA_025355595.1 Spartobacteria bacterium | reverse complement strand
GCGCGGTTCAGTCGAGGAAAGAGCACACGTATTCGCAGATGCCATCGGCGACCTCGATGTCGAAGCCGCTGTTCGCCGGCACGGCGAAGTGGGTGCCTTCGCCGAAGCGGTGCGTGTCGCCGCTGCCGTCGAGTTTCACGCTGCACATGCCCGCGGTGATCTCCATGCGCTCGGCCTTGCCGGTGCCGAAGTGGAATTTGCCGGGATAAATCAGCCCGAGAGTCTTCTTTTCCCCGCCGGCGAGGAGGATGGTGTGGCTGGTGACTTTGCCTTCGAAATAAACGTTGGCCTTGGCGATTGCGGTGACGTTGGTGAATTGCATCGCGCGGCGGATAGCAGGGTGCGCGGCGCGGCACAAGAATCACGAATGACGAACTGCGTCCCCGTCATCCGCGAAGCGTCGGCGATTCACTTCTTCTGCAGCTTCACGTCGGTGAACACCGCGGTGGCGAGCTGCCCGCGAGTGTGCGAGCACACGGCGAGGCCGACGAATGCCGGGCCTTCGACATTGGCCAGGGTGTCGTGGCCGTTCTCCGTCCACGTCATGCCGTCGGCGGAATCGTAGCAGGTGACCGTCGCGCCCGTGCGCACGAGCTTCAGCCAGAGCGGAACGGGCTTCACCGTTTTTTCCTTCGACACGGTGGGCTTGCCGTTTCCGACGCGGGTCAGGAATTGGATCTTGTTCCCCGAAGACGCGAACGCTCCGACGTGGCTGGCGTCCTTCGCAAAGTCCGCGCGGATCATGATGCCGACCTTTGCCTGCGAAAATTGCGGCTGCACCGAGGCGACACACGCGACGAGTTCGCAGTCACCGCTCACCGGCTGCCAGGCAAATTGAAACGCATCCGCATTTCCCCAGATGTCGCCGCCGCTGCCCTTCACGGTGAGTTTTCCATCTGCATCGCCGAACTGCGCGCTGCCCACCGCGCCGGTGTCGCCGACGGGGCCGGTGAGGAAATCGGACTTCAGCGAGAATCGCATCGCGAGGCTCTGGCCCGCTTCGTAGCTTGGCTTGATCTGTTCCGCCGCGGTGCCGAGCACGATCTCTTGGATGCGCGCCGTTTTGTCCGCAGGCTTGCGCGTCTCCTTCGTCACGAGGATGCGCACCTGCTTCGCGGCGAATGGCGCGACCACGCGATCGACGATCGCGCTGCGGTTGTCCTCGACCGCGTCCACGTCGGTCCATGCCTTGCCGTCGTCGCTGCGCTGGAGCTTGAAGCCGCTGAGATTCTGTTCGGTCTTGCCGTCGGTGAGCGAGGCGGTCGTGAGCGCCCATCGGGAAATGTTGCGCGACGCGCCGAGATCGAGGGCGAGCCATTTTTCGGCATTGCCGCCGACGCTCCAGCGCGAGCCGGTGTCACCGTCCACCGCCTTCTCCGGGCCTTCGTTGTTGTTCGATCCGCTGGCCCGGGCCTTGGCCTTGAAGGCGTAGTTGTTCTTGTTTTTTTCCGTGCGGATCACATCCACGCGCTTCTGCGCTTCAGCGATCAGTGTGTTGGCCGATGCGAGGAGCTTGCTTCCCTTTGGCAGCTTGCCGGGCAGTCCGCGCAATGCGGCGAGGGCCTGGATCTGCTCGCGCTCATTGCGCGCATTTTTCCACGCGTCAGCGGCGAGATGGTAGGTGGTGAACTCACGCTCGTACGGCTTGGCGAGATCCTTGAATTCCGCGATCCACGCCACGGCGGCCTCGGGCTTCAGGCCGGTGAACTGGCTGAAAAGCGGGCCCGCATTTTCAACGCTGCCCAGCTCGTAATTTCGCAGCGCGAGGAACAGCGTCCCGAGCGCCTCGTGCGTCGTCGGGCTGAAGCCGCCGGCCTCGGACGCGGGGATCGCGTCGCCGGCCGCGAGCTTGGGGCGGATGTGCGTGCTGAAAAATTTCCGAAGCGGCGTGGAGCTGTCCGGGAGCCGGCCCATGATGCGCGCCGCCGCCTCGCCGCCCTCGTCGAACTGCGCGGCCAGCGCCTCGTGGATGATCGCCCAGTCGGACTGCGGCGATCCGCCGGAGCTTTTCCCCGCGAGCGCTGAGAATGCCGCCCTTGCCTCCGGCCATTTCCGATCGAGCAGAAGCTGTCTCGCCGGCACCCAGCCCTCGCCAAACTGGACCGTCGCCGGTCCCTCCGGCGGTTTCTCGCTGCCGCGGAAAAGAAAAAATCCGCCGACACCGAGCCCCGCCACGAGCGCCACGAAGATCACCATCGTGATCCAGTTCATCATCCGCTTGCTCCGCGCATCCTCGAGCACCACCCGTGAATTTGCCGGGCCGCCGCCGCCCTTGCGGTTGCGCGCCTCCACTTCGTCGCGCGCGTACTGGAGCTGCTTGATGAATTCCTCGTAGCTCGCGGGCCGCTCCTCACGGTTCTTTAGGAGCGTGCGGTTGATCACGTAGGCTGTCGCATTCGACACGCCCGGCGCGAAGGTCTGGATGCTCACCGCCTGCGTGCTCAGGTGCTTCAGCGCGACGTGCGACGCATCCTCCGCCTCGAAGGGCGGGCGTCCCGCGATGGCGTGGAAAAGCGATGCGCCGAGCGAGTAAATGTCGCTGCGGAAATCCTCCTGCTGGCGGTTCAGCCGCTCCGGCGAGAGGTAGTACGGCGTGCCCCAGATGTCGCCAGTCTGTGCAGCCTCCTGCTCGTGGAAGACGGCGAGGCCGAAGTCCACGACCTTTGCCGAGCCGTCGCCCGCAAAGAGGATATTGCCCGGCTTCACGTCGCGATGGATCAGCCCGCTTTCAAAGCCCGCCTTCAGTCCCTGTGCGACTTGGATGGCCACCTCCAGCACACGCACCTCGGGCACGCGGCCGACCTTTTCCATGAGGTCATCAAGCGTCCCGCCATCCACGAGTTCCATCGCGAGATACACGCGGTCCTCCACCGTGCCGAACGAATACACGCGCACGACATTCGGATGGTTGATCGAGGCCGTGAGTTTCGCCTCGTGCTCGAAGAGCTTCACAAATTCCGGATCGCTGCCCTGCTCGAGCCGCAGGACTTTCAACGCGACCTGCCGGTGCAGATTCTGATCCGTCGCGCGATACACCGTGCCCTGTCCACCCTGGCCGAGGACCGAGATCAGCTCGTAATTCGCGAACTGCCGGTGGACGTGGATCTGCTCGTTGCAGACCGGGCACGTCCGCTCCGCGAACAGCGGCGCGCCGGTGACTTCCAGCAGCGATCCGCACTCGGTGCAGGGCTCAGTTTGTTCTTCGATCATGGGGAGGAGGAAAAGTTACAGCACATCCGCGGCCAACAGGGAAGCGTGACGGGCCGCATGGCAAAATATTCAGCATGGCAGAATGCGCGGGGGCGGGCGAAAAGACAAAACACCAAATACAAGTGGCAAAGATTGCCCCGTCCTGCCGCAAGTGTTGGGCGATGGAGGCCAGTTTTTGTCGTTTGTATCCTGCATTTTGTCTTTTCGTCCGCCCGCGCGTTCTGGCATTCGCATCCGCACCATGCCCACCGAACCCCAGCGGCTGCGCGACCTCTCGCCGCAACAACTCAAGAGCGGCCTCGCCGCATGGCTCGGCTGGCTTTTCGACGGGCTGGACATGCACATCTTCACGCTCGTCGCCACAGCCTTCGTCGCGATCCTCGTGAATGCGGACACGTTCCGCTCCGGCTTCGTCGCGCTGGACAAGAATGGCGACGGCTTCCTTGAGGTGAGTGAGTGGACGGCGGCTGATCCATTCAGCGACGCTGACACGAATCGCGACGGACGCATCAGCAACTCAGAGCACGAAGTGTATGCCGCGCGGCACCACACAAGTGACCCCGAGGTGAAGCAGAAGTCCTCGTGGATCCAGGCCGCGTTCCTCATCGGCTGGGCGCTGGGCGGCGCGTTCTTCGGGCGGCTCGGCGATCTCATCGGGCGCAGCCGTTCGCTCTCGCTCACCGTGCTCACGTACGCGGCATTCACCGGCCTCTCGTTTTTTGCGCACACATGGTGGCAGCTCATGATTTTCCGTTTCCTCGCCGCGCTCGGCATCGGTGGCGAGTGGGCCGTGGGCTCCACGCTGCTCTCCGAAACGTGGCCGAAAAAATGGCGCCCATGGACTGCCGCGGTGCTGCAAACCGGCGTGAACCTCGGTGTGATTGTCGCCGTCATCGCGGGCAATCTTCTCGCCGGCCAGCACCCGCGCTGGATTTTTCTCATCGGCGTCGCGCCCGCGCTGCTTGTCTTCTACATCCGCCGTCATGTGCCGGAGCCGGAGGCGTGGGCCGCGGAACATTCGCACGCACCGAAGCCGAGCGTGCTGGATCTTTTCCGCGGCACGGTGCGGCGCACCACGCTCGTCAGCGTGGGCATCTGCGCGTTCTCGCTCACCGCGTGGTGGGCCTTCATGTTCTGGCAGACGCAATACGTGCGCTACCTCGGGCGGGCGATGCCGCAGGAGGCCTGCGACCATCTCGTGGCCACGACATTTGGCTGGGTCATTGGCATCAGCATCATCGGGAATTTTGTCGCCGGCGCGCTCGCGCGTCTCCTCGGCTACAAGGGCGCGATCCTGATCATGTTCGGCGGCTTCGTCGTGACGATGAGCTGCGCATTCGGCACCGAGCGGTCGGTCGCCTCGATGACGGGATTCTGGCTGCCCGCCGTGGGATTCTGGAGCGGCGTCTTCGGCCTTTTCACGATGCTCCTCCCGCCGCTTTTCCCCACGCTGCTGCGCACGACCGGCGCGGGATTCTCGTACAACATCGGCCGCATCGCCGCCGCGGTGGGCACCATCTACGCCGCGCGGATCACGCAGGGCGGGAACTACCGCCTGACGCTGCTCTACGACTGCTTCCTCTTCATCCCCGCGATGCTTTTCACGTTGCTGCTTCCTCCTCAGCCTGACGAAAAGTGAGCGCAGTTTTTGGAACCAAGAATGGACACAAATGGACACGAATATCTGGCCAGCGTGAGTTTGCGGCGAACTTCAATTCGTGCCCATTCGTGTCCCTTCGTGGTTGAAAGAGACACGCAACTGATTTCGCCTTGAGCCATGCGCCTGGTCTTCATCTCGCACATTTTTCCCGACGGGAACGACTCGTGGAACGGCCTCGAAAATGTCGCGCTTCTGCAATCCCTCGCTGATCGCTGGCAGGCGCGCGCGCTCGTGCTGCGGCACGCGCCCGGCTGCCATCCGCGCGCGGCGGATGTCGCCTTCCGGCCCGAATTTGTCACCGTGCCGAAGCTGAATTTCCTCGGCATGGGCTGGCATCTCCGCGGCGTCGCGAACGCGCTGCGCAAGCCGCTGGATCGCCTGCGCCGCGACTGGCATTTCGACGCCGTGCTCACCGCGTCGCTGCTGCCGGGCGCTTGCGCCGCCGCGCGCCTTGCCGAGGAATTCCAGTTCCGCTTTGTCGCGCTCTCCGTGCAGGACGAGTCCGAGCCGCGCCTCGGCGAATCAGGCTTCCGAAAGATCGTCGCACCCAGCCTGGCGCGCGCCGCCGGAGTGGTGACGGACAGTTCGGCGCTCTCCGCGCTGCTCTCAGAAACCGGCTTTCGCAAGGATCGCATGATTTTCGTCTCGAATCAGGAATCCGTCGCCGAGGCGTGCCACCGCCTGCTGCTGCCTGTGCGCGGTTAAATCGGTTTGCGGAAAGTCGCGCCGCTTTTTCCAAGTTCCAAGTTCCGAGTTAAAATTTCAGCTCCGCGCAGCGGTTTCGACATGGCGCGGTGCGCGTCGAACTTCGGAACGCGCCTGCGGCATGCTGAACTCGGCACTCAGAACTTGGAATCGCTGTCGCCGACTTTCGCGCGCAAACGGGTTTCACCGCCCTCAGCGTCCGCGGCGCGATTGCGCGATCGCGCTCCGCACCATCAGCATCTCGCCGATGTTTTCCATCGTGAAAAGGCCGACCAGCCGGCCTTCCTCGTCCGTCACCGGCAGCACGGTCGTGCCGGCCTCCTGCATCAGTCGGAAGCCCTCGTCGAACGGCGTGCGCGGATGCACTGTCGGAAAATCCTCGCGCATCACGCCGAGCACCGTTCCCTCCGGCCCGTTCTCGCGCAGCGCGGCCACGAGTTCGTTCCGTGTGAAAATTCCCCGCAGCGTGCCGTCGGGATCGATCACGGGGAACTCGTGCTGCGAAGTGTGCAGCAGCATGTCCGCCGCCTCGCCGAGGCTCGCATTGCGCGGCAACGCCTTGAACTCCGTGACCATTGCTGATGCCACGGAGAGTCCGCGCGTGACGGACTGCATCTGCACCGCGCCCGCCTCATTCGCCGCCGCCATGAAGACGAAGAACGCGACGACGATGAGCATCGGATTCGGCGCAATCTCCTGCGTGCTGATGCCGAACAGGCCGACAAAGCCGAGCGCGACCGCGAGCGCCTGGCCGATGTGCGCCGCGATGCGTGTCGCCCGCGAGTGATCGAGCCGCATCGCGAGCAGCGCGCGCAGTACGCGGCCGCCGTCCATCGGGAACGCGGGGATGAGATTGAAAATCAGCAGCATCACATTCACCGACATCACCTCGATGGCGAGTGATCCGGCCAGCCCCATCTGCTCCGGTCGCACGACACGCCCGGATATCGCGAGCACCACCCAGAGCACGGTCGCGATTGCGACATTCACCGAGGGGCCGGCGAGGGCGATGAAGATTTCCTGACGCGGATTTTCCGGCATCCGCTCGATGCGGGCGACGCCGCCGAACGGAAAGAGCGTGATGTCCGGCGTGCGGATCCCGCAGCGCCGTGCGGCAAACGCGTGGCCGAATTCGTGCAGCAGCACGCACAGGAAAACGATGCACACGAGGAGCACGACGTGCAGCGCCTCGCCCATGCCGGCGGCGTGCCAGCCCGCCAGTCCGAGATACGCGAGCAGCAGGAAAAAGGTGACATGGATCCGGACTTCGATTCCGGCGATACGACCCAAACGGATTGCCCAGCGCATTGCACATGCCATCGCCCGCGGCGCGGCGGAAGTCAAACTGCGAGCAGAATGTAGCGCCGACGAGTCGTCGGCAGCGGCGCGAGAAGCAGAGGCTTTTCGGACAGATGCAGAGCGCGGCGATTTTCTGAGAGTGTGTACCGAAAGTCTGCTTCCAGTCCTGAAACGCAAAGTTTTGCCGCAGAGGCGCAGCATGAACAGAGAGTTTCGCAGAGGGATTTCGACTTTTCCTCTGCGTGCCGCGCACTCCTCCTCCGCGCCTCTGCGTTGGAAAAGGGACCTCCGGTACAGACTCTGAGACCGCTCGCTGCCACGCAATTCGAGCCGACGAATCGTCGTCGCTACAAAAAAACGCCGCCCCTCGCGGGACGGCGTTTTTGTGGAACCTCTGGGACTTCTCCGAGTCCCGATTGAAGGCGGGATCCTTACTTCGTCGGGACCGTGGCGATCGTCTGCAGGATGCGGCTGGCGATCTGGTACGGGTCGCCCTGCGAGTTCGGGCGGCGGTCTTCGAGGTAGCCCTTGTAGCCGTTGTTCACGAACGAATGCGGGACGCGCACAGACGCGCCGCGGTTCGCGATGCCGTAGTTGAATTTGTCAATGCTCTGCGTCTCATGCAGGCCGGTGAGGCGGAGGTGATTGTCCGGGCCATAGACGGCGATGTGCTCGTTCTTGTACTTGTCGAACGCTGCCATGAGCGCCTCGAAGTATTCCTTGCCGCCGACTTCGCGCAGGTGCTCCGTCGAGAAGTTCGCGTGCATGCCGGAGCCGTTCCAGTCCACGTCCTTGCCGAGCGGCTTGCAGTGGAAGTTCACGTCCACGCCGTATTTTTCGCAGAGGCGGATGAGGAGGTAGCGGGCCATCCACATTTCATCGGCGGCGCGCTTGGAGCCTTTGCCGAAGATTTGGAATTCCCACTGGCCCTTCGCCACCTCGGCGTTGATGCCTTCGTGGTTGATTCCTGCGTCGAGACAGAGATCCAGATGCGTGTCCACGATCTCGCGGGCAATGTCGCCGACATTCTTGAAGCCGACGCCGGTGTAGTACTCACCCTGTGGCGGCGGGAAATTTCCGCCCGCCGGAAAGCCGAGCGGTGCGCCGTCCTGATAGAAGAAATACTCCTGCTCGAAGCCGAACCATGCGCCCGGATCGTCGAGGATGCCCGCGCGGGAATTCGAGGGATGCGGGGTTTTGCCGTCGGGCATCATCACTTCGCACATGACGAGCACGCCGTTTTTCTTCGTGCTGTCCGGGAAAACTGCGACGGGCTGGAGCATACAGTCGGAAGTCTTGCCCTCGGCCTGGCGAGTCGAACTGCCGTCGAAGCCCCACATCGGGAGTTCGTCCAGTTCAGGGAATTTTTTGAATTCCTTGATTTGCGTTTTGCCGCGGAGGTTGGGGACGGGCTCGTAGCCGTCGAGCCAGATATATTCGAGTTTGTACTTCGCCATTGTTGTGTTGGTTGTTGTCGGTTTTTGAGCGGTCTGCGCAAATTGGGACCGCTGGTTTGTTGGTTTCGCCCTGTAACAGGGACGGGTTTGGGCGCATCTCAGAATTGAGCAATTGGAGTGCCAAATTTGAGACAGCAGGAGAGATACCACCAAAATTTATCAGATGGTCAAGGCTCGCGATTCCGAAAACTTGGAGCTGCGGATCGGGGCTTGCCCGCGGGACCATCGCATGCACGATCTCCGGCCATGCGCAACGTGAAGGACACACTCAGGGCGCTGGTCCGGATCGGCTACGACGGCCGCGTCTTCAAGACGTTCCGCGGGCCGAAGGCGGAGGAGCGTTTTGCAAATGAAGTGCGCGTGCTCCGGTACCTCGAAGCGGCCGGCTGTCCGTTCGTCCCGCGATTGATCGAGGCAGATGCGGAACAGCTTCGCATCGTCACGACGAACTGCGGCGCGCGCGTCGAGCATCTCGATGACGCGCGACGGGACGAAATTTTTGCCGGGCTGGAAAAATTCGGTGTGCGACACGACGACGCGGAGACGCGCAACATCACCTACCGCCCATCCGACGGACGCTTCTGCGTGATTGATTTTGAATTCGCCACGATCCTGCCCGACCCCGAAAAACAACCCGATGCGATCTCCGGCTGACCATACGACATCCATGCGCCTGCGCTGGTCCGGCCTCTCGGATCGCGGCAGGGTGCGGAAAAGCAACGAGGATTCCTTTCTCGGCGTCCAGTTCGACGCGCGCGAGGCGCACCTGCTCGGCAAGCTCGGCGAGGCTTCGCTGGAAAATGCGGACCTCGCCTTCGCCGTGAGCGACGGCATGGGCGGCGCGCTGGCGGGCGAATTTGCCAGCCGCATCACCGTGGAAAAAATCACGCGCCTGCTGCCGCGCGCGTTCAAGCAGTCCGCGAGCGGCCTCGCGTCCGGCTTCGGCGACGTGCTGGCGGAACTTTTTGCGCAAATCCACCGCGCGCTCACGCACCTCGGCGAGAGCTACGAGGAATGCTGCGGCATGGGCGCGACGCTGAGCCTCGGCTGGTTCACGCCGGGCTGGCTGTACTTCGCGCACGTCGGCGACAGCCGCATTTACTGGCTGCCCGCCGCCGGGGGCATGAAGCAACTGAGCGAGGACGACACGTTCGTCGGCTGGCTGCGGCGGAACGGCAAGCTCAGCGAATACGAGGCGCGCAATCACCCCGGGCGGAACCGCCTGCAAAAGGCGCTCGGCGGCGGGAACCAATTCGTGGAGCCGCAAGTCGGCGCGGTCGGCTGCGAAAAGGGCGACACCTTCGTGTTCTGCACGGATGGCGTGATGGACGGGCTCTTCGACAACGCGCTCGAAGAGTGCCTCCGCGCCCCCGGCTCCGCTCGCGCGCCGCTCGACCCCGCGCAGCGCCTCGTGCGCGCCGCCGTGGAAAATTCCGGCCGCGACAACACGACGGCGATGGTCGTCGAGGTGCGGTGAAAAATGTCCGCGAGATTCGTTTTTACCGCAGCGCCGCGCGCGTGTAGGGTTTTCGTGTGAAACTCGCCGAAACGCCGCACGACAAAATGCCGGGGATCGCTCGCGATGAGCCGATGCACCCCGTGCAGATCGCGGGCTTCCGTAAAATGCGCATCGGACAAAAAATTGAGATGATCACGATGATGCGCGAAACGGGCATCGCGCTGCGAATTGTCGGCCTGCGGATGCGGCACCCGGACTGGCCGGAGGAAAAGCTCGAACTCGAAGCGCGCAAAGCGGCGATGGTTGCTAGCACCGACTGAGCGCGGTGGTCATGCTCAGATGAAAGATTCAGCCATAGCTTCCATGCCAACACTGCCGTGAACGCGCCGCACCAAACACACAACGACGAACCGATGCACCCTGCGCAGATTGCCGCACTCCGCCGGATGACGCCGCAGAAAAAATTGGAAGTCATGGCGCAAATAATTTCGACCGCGCGCCAGTCGAAGGAAATTCACCTGCGGCGGCAGCATCCGGGCTGGACGGAAGCGCAAGTCGCCGACGCGCTCCGCCGCCACATGCTCCATGGCGCTGCCTGATTTCTACGCGCCGTTCATCCGCCCGCTCAATGCGCTGGGCGTGGATTACTTCGTCACGGGATCGGTCGCATCGGGCATTTATGGCGAGATGCGGACTACGCTCGACATTGACGTGGTGTTGAATCTCAGCGTCGCCGACGCGCTGCGGCTGGAGCAAACATTTCCAATCGAAACCTACTATTGTCCCCCGCGCGATGTCGTCCTGATCGAGTCACGGCGTTCCGAGCGCGGGCAGTTCAACCTGATCCACCATGCAAGCGGCTTCAAAGCGGATGTGTTCATCCTGGGTCGCGATCCGTTCCGGCTGTGGGCGATGGCGCACCGTGTGCAGCACGATTACGGCGATGGCGACTGGATGTGGCTGGCGCCGGCGGAATACGTCATCATCAAAAAGCTCGAATACTACCGCGAGGGAGGCCGGGACAAACACACGCGCGACATCCGCTTCATGCTCGCCTGCACGGACGTGGATCGCGCCTTCATCGAGGAACACGTCGCGCGGCTCGGCCTCGGCGCGCAGTGGGCCGAGTGCCAGTTGCCGGAGCGGAGCTGAGGCGCTTGCCTGGGTGCGTCGCGCCGCGTAGTTTTTTTGCGTCCTGTCTTTCCGATGAATGCTCCTGCAAAAAGCGACACCGTGAAAATTCCGGCCCGGCACGCGGGCCTGAACGAGCCCATGCCCGCCGTGCAGGTGCGTGCGATCCGCGCGATGTCGCTGGCGAAGCGGCTGGCGGTCGGAATGGGTTTCATTCGCGCCGGGCGCCGCCTGAAACGTGCGGCGCTGCGACAGCAGCACCCCGACTGGACGGATGCGGAAATCGCGGACGAGATGCGCCGTTTGACGACCCATGGCCGAACTTGATCCGGTCCAGATTTTTGTCGCGCGCCTGAATGCCTCGGGCGTGCCTTACATGATCACCGGCTCGGTCGCGACGATCACCTACGGCGAGATCCGCCACACCAACGACGTGGACATCGTCCTCGCGCTCGCGCCGGGGAACGTGAAAAAACTGATCGCGGAATTTCCCGAGGAGGAATTTTACCGCCCCCCGCTGGAGGCCTTGCTCGAGGAGTCTTCCCGCGCTGAACGCGGTCACTTCAATCTGCTGCACCACGAGACGGGATTCCGCGCGGACTGCTACCTCCGCTCCCGCGATCCGCTGGAGCTTTGGGGCTTCGCACACCGCCGCTGTGTCGAACTCGACGGCATGCCCGTGTGGTTCGCGCCACCGGAACTCGTCATCATTCGCAAACTGGAATTTTTCCGCGAGGGCGGCAGCGCAATCACGAAGCACTTGAACGACATCCGCGGCGTGCTCGCCTGCACGGATGTGGATCGCGCGTTCATCGAGGAGCACATTGCGCGGATGGGATTGCAGGAGCCGTGGCTTGCCTGCCAGTCGTAACTCTGACGGGAAAGTCCCGGCTACGATTTCCGCCGCGCTTGCCTGCGTGCGTTGCGCCCTCTAGCTTCCGCGCCCTTTCACCATGAGCCAGCCACAGACCGCCATCACACCCACGCGCGAACAGGACTTTCCCGAGTGGTACCAGCAGGTCGTCCGCGCGGCGGACCTTGCGGAGAATTCCGACGTGCGCGGCTGCATGGTGATCAAACCGTGGGGCTACGGCATCTGGGAAAACATGCAGCGCGCGCTGGATGGCATGTTCAAGGCGACCGGGCACAAGAACGCGTACTTCCCGCTTTTCATCCCGCTCTCGTATCTCGCGAAGGAGGCGGCGCACGTCGAGGGGTTCGCAAAGGAATGCGCGGTGGTGACGCATCACCGCTTGGAGTCCGACGGCAAGGGCGGACTGCGCCCCGCGCCTGCCGCGCAGCTCGCCGAGCCGCTCGTGATCCGTCCGACATCGGAGACGATCATCGGCGCGACCTATGCGAAGTGGGTGCAGTCGTATCGCGACCTTCCGATCCTGATCAATCAGTGGGCGAATGTCGTCCGCTGGGAAATGAGGCCGCGCGTTTTTCTGCGCACCACGGAATTTCTCTGGCAGGAAGGCCACACCGCGCATGAGACGGAAAAGGAGGCGCGCGAGGAGACGATGCAGATGTTGCGCGTGTATGAGACCTTCGCGCGCGACTGGCTGGCGCTGCCGGTTTTCACGGGAGAAAAAAGCGCGGGCGAGCGTTTCCCCGGCGCGGTGCAGACGCTGTGCATCGAGGCGATGGTGCAGGATCGCAAGGCGATCCAGGCCGGCACGTCGCATTTCCTCGGGCAGAATTTTGCGAAGGCGAGCGACATCAAATTCATCTCGCGGGAAAACAAACACGAGCACGCGTGGACGACATCGTGGGGCGTCTCGACGCGGCTCGTCGGCACGATCCTCATGGCGCACGCGGATGACGACGGCGCAGTGCTCCCGCCGCGCGTCGCGCCCGAGCACATCGTCATCATCCCCATCACGCCGAAGCCCGAGATGCGCGATGCGGTTCTTCCCGCATGCGACGCGCTTGCGGCGGAGTTGCGCAAGCAGACCTTCGGCGGCGAGCCCGTGCGTGTGCATGTGGATAAGCGCGACCTCGGCGGCGGCGTGAAGAGCTGGGAGTGGATCAAAAAGGGCGTGCCGGTGCGCGTGGAGATCGGCATGCGCGATTTGGAAAAAGGATCCGTCGCCGTCGCGCGCCGAGATCGCGGGCACAAGGACAAGACTTTTCCCGCGACCGCCGACTTCACATCCGGCATCGCCGGGCTGCTGCAGGAAATCCACGACTCACTGCTCGATCGCGCGACGAAACTCCGCGACGCGCACACGGTGAAGATCGAGACGAAGGACGAATTCATCGCATTTTTCACCGCGAAAAATCCAGCGAAGCCCGAGATCCACGGCGGCTTTGCAGTCGCGCACTGGGACGGCTCGGCGGAAGTCGAGACGGAGATCAAGGAGCAGCTCAAGGTGACCATCCGCTGCATCCCGTTCGACGCGCCGCTTGAGGACGGCAAGTGCGTGTGGAGCGGTCGCCCGAGCGTGCGCCGCGTCGTCTTCGCGAAGAGCTACTGAGTCGTTCGGGAGCTAACCGAACTTCAGCTTCCCCGACGCCGCCGCGAGCGCGATGACGCCCGCCACGGCGATGACGCCGCCGAGCACCGTGCGCCGCGTGGGGTGATGGCCCTCGATTTTCCACGCGAGGAATTGCGTGATCACCGGCACCGTAGCGACGATCGGCATGAGGATGCCTGTGGGAGTCGTGGCCACGCCCCATTGGTAAACGGCGACGCCGATGCTCGGGCCGGCGAGCGCGTTGCCGATGATCCACGGCCATGCCTGCGGCCAGGCGTGCGGTTCGCGTTTTTCCGCGGTGCGCCTTGCGAGGAGGAAAAAGGCGAGCGCGACGAAGATGCCCGGCAGGATGCGCTCGTACGCCGCGGTGGCTCCGCCGATCATGCCTTCGACGACACCGTGCGTCGCGGGATAAAACGCGCTCGCCTTCCTGCTGAGCACGCTCCCGAAGCCCTGGCCCGCCGCCGAGCCGAGCCCGCACAGCACGCCGATCCAGAATGCCCGGCGCGGGATTTTCACGCCGCGATCCGGCGCGAGCGCGAGCGCGACGCCGCCGAGGATCACGAGGGCGCAGACCATCTCCTGCAGGCCGAGCCGCGTGCCGAGCCAGAGCCATTCCGTGATCGCGGCGAGCGGTGCGGCGAGGCAGTGCGTGAGCAGCATCGTGAGTCGAGGCCCGATGCGGCCGATGGCCCCGAACATCGCGACATCGCCGAGCCCGAAGCCGATGAACCCGCTCGCGACAAACCACGGCAGCGCCGGCCCGCCGAGCAGCGAGCGCCCGGCGGTGTGCGCGCACATTCCGAGCAGTGCCGCGCCGACGATCATGCGCGCGAGATTCGCAGGCGCGCCGCCGACGATCTTCGCGGAGCGCGCCGCGCAGATCGCGGAGCAGCTCCAGAGCAGCGTGGTGAGGATGGCGGGCAGCATGAGGGCGCGGAGTAAAGCGAGGGCACGCGAGGCGGCGCAAGACGCAAGGGCAGGGGACCAGGCCGCGCGCTTCCCGCGTTGACTGCGCGGCGGTGCATGGCGTTAATGCACCCATGCCCGAGCCGATCGAACCCGCGCCGCAGCCGGAGGCCAAAAAGCCGGTGAATGACTTTGTGCAGAAGACCGTGGAGGAAGTCCGCAGGCAGCCGGGGAAGTCGCTGGTGTGGGCATTCTTCGTCGGAATTTTTCTGACGATTTTTCCCATCGGCAGAATCCTCAGCCTCGTGACTTCCATCGTCTTTGGCCTGCTGCGCCCGGTGCTCCTGCTGCTCGGGCTCGTGAAAATTTCCGAGGTGATCAGCGAGAAACGCAAGTGATGGAAGCGGCGGAAATCGCAAAGCGGGCGAAGGAAATCGCCGGAAACGTGCGGAGGCTCGGCGAGCGTGCCGTGGCAAATCCTGTTTCCGCCGTCCTCACGGCGCTGGCCGCGGGGTTTATCTTCGGGCTTGCGCTGCAGCTTTTCGAGCGCCCACCGCGCGTGCGCGTGGGAAGAGACGGCGCAAAAGACTGAGTGGTGCTCGCAGGCATCCTGCGATGCGCGGTGCTGCGTCATCCGTGGAACCGCGACGGCGCCTCTCAACTCTCAACAAATATCTCTCAACTTTTCCCGCTACGCGCGGCGGAAGAGGGCCTGCACGTCGTCGGGATTCATGTCGCAGAGATCGAGCGCGGTCTCGCCGCGTTCGGAGGCGAGCGAGAGCTGTCCGCTGATGCTTTTCACCGCGGGGGCAGCGTAGTATTTCATCGAGCCGACGGTGTGGTCAGTGCTGAAGATGAGGACGAGGATGCAGTTGGCATCAATGTTCAGGATGAGCGTGCTGAAGGTCTCGCCCTGCTGGTACATGCTCGTGAAGTTGTGCTCATTCACGAGCTGCGCCATGAAGTGCGTGGCGTTGTAGGCATTCGAGCCAAGGGTCGCGAGCGTCGTGCTGTCCAGCCCTTCGGCGTTGCCGTGCTGCTGGATGAGGTAGCCCGCCTTCTCGACGACCATCGAGAGCACGGCTTCGCTTTTCCTGACGAGGTCGCTGAGAACCTTGTCAATGAACTGCATGTCTTCCTCGATCAGTTGTGGAAAGGCCATCGTGTGCGCGGATTTTCGGGTGGCGGCTACTTGTTGAGGTATTTGTGGATGAGCAGCTTTGTGATCATGTTCAGCGTCTCAAACACTCCCTCACATTTGCTCGCGCTCGCCTCGAAGAACGGCACGTGGATCTCGCGGTTGTTCAGCACGTATTCCATATATTCGACTGGTGCGACCTCCTCCTTGTCGCGCTTGTTGTACTGGA
>JANXZI010000160.1 GCA_025355595.1 Spartobacteria bacterium | reverse complement strand
TGAACCCGCGTCCTGAATCCCACCGCGCCTTCGGCAGGATCAACGTCAAACGTCAAACGTTCAACGTTCAACTGCAAAACCGGAAAAGCAGCACCCTGCCCAGCCGCACGGCGGGGTTTCCTTTTCCCGCGAACGGCGCATAGTCCCGCGCGATGGAACACGACCTCGGCAAAGTAACCGATGCGATCCTCCGCTCTTACGAGACCGGCGGAGGCATCAACCATGTGGACGGCGCGAACCTGCCGTCCAAGCGCGCGGTGTCGGCGATTTGCGAGGATTTGCTCCAGCTTCTTTTCCCGGGCTTTCACGATGCGGAGCCGATCCATTCGCAGCACCTGCCGCGTGTGACTTCGCACCGCGTCTTCACGATCGCGGAGCGGCTCGCGGAAGAAGTGTGCAAGAGCGAACGGCTCGGCGATCCGAACTGCCCGAACGAGCGCGCCATCCAGCTCACGCGTGATTTTTTGGGCGGCATCCCGCAAGTGCGCGATCTCCTGAAGACGGATGTGGACGCGGCGTTCCAGGGGGACCCGGCGGCGGAGGCTTCGGACGAGGTGATCCTCTCGTATCCGTTCATCGAGGCCCTCGCGATCCAGCGCAGCGCGCATGTGCTCTACTCGCTCGGCGTGCCGATCATTCCGCGCATGATGACGGAGTGGGCGCACAGCCGCACAGGCATAGACATCCATCCCGGCGCGCACATCGGCTCGCACTTTTTCATAGACCACGGCACCGGCGTGGTGATCGGCGAGACGAGCGTCCTCGGCGCGCATGTGAAGCTCTACCAGGGCGTGTCGCTCATCGCGCGTTCACTCGCGGGCGGCCAGGCGCTCCGCGGACAAAAGCGGCACCCGAGCATCGAGGACGATGTGACGATCTACGCGAACACGACGATCATGGGCGGCGACACGGTCGTCGGCGCAGGCACGACGATCGGCGCGAGTGTCTTCCTCACGCACAGCGTGCCCGCACGCTCGCTCGTGCTCGCGGAGGGCCAGGGCGTACGCGTCCTGGAGAAGGATCGGAAGGTCGCGGACGACTGGATCATTTAGCGGCGGCGCGGGAGAGGGGTGGAAAATGTCCAGCCGGTGCGCATCGCGCGAGACACGAATCCCAAATCGCAAGGAGCGGGGTTGGGAATTCGTCGGCCGGCGAACTTCCCGTTGTTTTTTGGCTTTTGTCATTTGTGCTTTATTTTTCCCCCTAGCGCATCGCACGCATGTGCTTCACAGTTCCGGGCTGGATTTTCCCAACGATCCGCATTTTCACCAACCACGACACCGACCGACAGCCCATGAGCGAAATCGCCACCGTCACCGCACCGAAGGAAAAGAAGCCTACGCACAACGAGGAAATCAAGACCGCGATCCCGACCCTCGCGGGCACGCTCGCCGCCACGCTCTTGGACCCGGCGCTGGATCGTTTTTCCGAGGACGATCAGCAGTTTATGAAATTCCACGGCATCTACCAGCAGGATGACCGCGACCTGCGCAAGACGGGGAAAAAATTCATCTTCATGATCCGCGGGCGCATCCCCGGTGGCGTGCTCTCGCCGAAGGGCTACCTCGTCTATGACGACCTCGCGACGAAGTATGGCAACGACACGCTGCGCATCACTTCGCGGCAGAGCTTTCAGTTTCACGGCGTCGTGAAGACCGGCCTCGGGCCGCTCATGAAAAAAATCAACGAGGCGATGATGGACACCCTCGCGGCCTGCGGCGACGTGAACCGCAACGTGATGAGCCCGCCCGCGCCCGTCGCGAGCGCGCAGCACGCGCAGCTCCTCGCCGATGCCACGCGCGTCTCCGAGGCGCTGATGCCGAAGACGCCGGCGTATCACTCGATCTGGGTCGAGGGCGTGCAGCTCAACCTCGAGGATCCGAAGAACAAGGACTTCGTGGACCCGCTCTACGGGCGCACATATCTGCCGCGGAAATTCAAGGTCGCCTTCGTGCTGCAGCCGCTGAACGACGTGGACGTGCTCACGAATTGCCTCGGGTACATCGCGATCGAGGAAGGCGGGAAAATCATCGGCTACAATCTCACCGTCGGCGGCGGCCAAGGCCGCGCGCACGGCAATGCCGAGACGTATCCGCGCCTTGCAGATGTGATCGCATTCGTGAAACCCGAGCAACTTGTGGAAGTCTCGCGCGGCGTGCTCACGGTGCATCGCGACTTCGGCGACCGCACGGACCGCAAGCACGCGCGGCTGAAATACGTCCTCGAGGAAAAAGGCGCGGAGTGGTTCCGCGACGAACTCGAGGCGCGCCTCGGCTGGAAACTCGCGCCGGCGAAGCCGTTCAAATTCACGCGCCAAGGTGACACGTTCGACTGGGGGCAGGCGCTCGATGGCTCGCTCTACCTCGGCCTCTACGTCGAGACCGGCCGCATCAAGGACAAGGTCGGCTACCGCCTGAAATCCGCGCTGCGCGCCATCGTGGAAAAATATCAGACCGAGGTGCGCCTCACGCCTTCGCAGAATCTGATCCTCGCGAATATCAAGCCCGTGGACAAAGCCGCGATCACCGCGCTGCTCGCCGAACACGGCATCCCGGTGGAAAATCAGGCAACTGCCATCCGCCGCGCGAGCATGGCCTGCCCGAGCCTGCCGACGTGCGGCCTCGGGCTCGCCGAAAGCGAGCGCTACATGCCGACGCTCCTCACGCGCATCGAGGAAGCGCTCGGCGAACTCGGACTCGCCGACGAGGAAATCATCATCCGCATGACCGGCTGCCCGAACGGCTGCGCGCGTCCCTACATGGCCGAGATCGGCTTCGTCGGCAAAGGCCCCGGCCGCTACCAGCTCTGGCTCGGCGGAAATCAAAACTGCACGCGGCTCAACAAAATCTGGCGCGATCTGATCAAGGATCCCGACATCATCACCGAGCTGAAGCCGCTCTTCGCGCGCTGGAAAGACGACCGGATCGCGGGCACCGAAGCTTTCGGCGACTGGGTCGAGCGCGTGCTGTGGGAGGAAGCACCCGCTCCGGCTCCCAGCCCGCAAGCGCTGCGCTGAAAAGGGCGGGCAAAATCATTTTCCAGAATATCGTCCTCAGCGACGCGACACTTTCCGAGACGGTGGACTTCCTGCGCGCGAAGGCGAAGGACTTGGATCCGGAGAACCTGGGGGGTGAACCTCATCCTCGCGCCCAGCGCCGAAGGTGCGGAGCCGAAGCTCACGCTCAGCCTCAGCAATGTGCCGCTCTCCGAAGCGCTGCGCTATGTGGCGGCGCTCGGCGGCTGCGAACTCACCGCCGACGAGCACGCCAGCACACTGCGCCCGGCGGCAAAATAGGCGCGGTCGCGGGAGGCGGCCGATGGTGCGGCGCAGCGCGGGCTTCCCATGCGCCCGGTGCGGGATAGGTTGCGCGGCTTCATCGTCATGATTTCCCAACTCGTCCTCGCTCTCGCGCTCCTGTTGCTGATTTTTCTGGGAATGATGCGCGAGCGCGAGCGCGTGATTTTTATCGCCCTGAGCGAGTGAAATGACCTGGGACTATCTCATCGTCGGCGCCGGTTTCGCCGGCGCAGTGCTCGCGGAGCGGCTCGCTTCGCAGCGCGGTGCGACGTGCCTGGTGATCGACAAGCGGGCGCACATCGCGGGCAACGCGTATGATCGTTACGACGCGGCGGGTGTGCTCATCCACACGTACGGCCCGCATTATTTCCGCACGAATAGCGACCGGATCGTGGCGTATCTCAGCCAGTTCACCGAATGGCATCATGTGGACTACAAAATCCTCTCGTGGACGGACGGGCGGCACTGGCAGTTCCCGATCAATCTGAACACCTTCGAGCAACTGCTGGGGCGCGCGAGCACGAGCGAGGAGATGGAGCGCACGCTCGCGGAATGGCGCGTGCCCTTCGAGTCGCCGAGGAACAGCGAGGAAGTCATCATCAGCCGGGTGGGGCGGCGGCTGTATGAGATGTTTTTCAAGAACTATACGCGGAAACAGTGGAAACGCGATCCGTCGGAGCTGGATGCGAGCGTGTGCGGGCGCATCCCGATCCGCACGAACCGCGACGACCGTTTTGTGTCGGACAAATTTCAGGCGCTGCCGAAGGACGGCTACACGGCGATGTTTGCAAAGATCCTCGCGCATCCGAAAATCGAGGTGCGGCTGAACACGGATTTTCGCGAGGCTCGGAAGAGCGTGCAATTTCGCCACCTGATCTACACGGGGCCGGTGGATGAGTATTTCGACCACTGCTTCGGCGCGCTGCCGTACCGCACGATCCGTTTTGAGGAGGAGACGCTGCCGGTCGAATATCATCAGCCCGCGATGCAGGTGAATTTTCCGAACGACTACGAATACACGCGCGTCGTCGAGATGAAGCAGGCGACCGGACAGAAGCTGCCGGTGACGACGATCGTGCGCGAATACCCCGAGGACTTCGGCCCGGGCCGCGAGCCGTACTACCCGATCCCGGCGCCGGATACGCGCGCACTCTCCGAACGGTATGCGGAACGCGCCGCGCAGGAGAGGGGTGTGAGTTTCGTCGGCAGGCTCGCGACTTACCGCTACTACAACATGGATCAGATCGTGGGCATGGCGCTGGCGGAATTTGAAAAGCTGAGGCCCTTGGGCCCAACGTGACGGAGACCATCCGCGGCATTTCATTTGCGCGCGTGCCCCTCATCCGTATCGTCCCCGACGCATGCGTATTCCCATCGCCTCCCTCCTGTTGATTTTTGCCCTCCGCAGCCCGCTCTTTTCCGGCACCGAAGTCCCGACGCTGCAGACGGCCCTCACCGACCTCACCGTGACGCAGAACACGCCCATCGCGGATGTGGACCTGACTTCCACATTCTCAGTGCCCGGCGTCCCAAGCTCAATCGTTCAATTCCGGATCGCCTACGGCACAGCGAATACTCCGGCCGTGTTCAACGTGAAAATGCTGCCCGCTTCCGCCCCCAATACGGTCGCAAATTTTCTCAGCTACGTGACTGCCGGAAGCTTCAACAGCACGATCGTCCACCGCTCCGAGGTGGCGGGGCCTGGCTCGAGCAGCTCACTCTTTCAAGGAGGCACCTTCCAGTCGCCAGCCTTCAACACTGTGGCGACCAATGCGCCCATCAATCTGGAATACAGTCTTCCGAATACGCGGGGCACCATCGCGATGGCGCGCGGCCCAGGCCCGAACACCGCCACCTCCGGTTGGTTCTTCAACGTGACTGATAACACGACCCCATTCGGACCGGGCGGAGGCTCGGCGGACGGCTATGCGGCATTCGGCGAGGTGATGGGCACTGGCTTGACGGCCGTGGACGCCATCTCTGCCTTGCCGACTTTTGTCGCCACATCGGTGAACCCCGCTTTCACCAACCTGCCGCTTTCCGGATACGCAAACCCGCCGGGATTGCTCCTCGCGAACTTTGTCCGCGTGAACAGCACCGCCGTCGTGTCCCTCTTTCCGACGACCCTCACGGTGAACGTCACATCCTGCTCGACCACCACCACCGTCGTGGGTGTGGCCACTCCGCTCCCCGCGGATTTCCACAGCGGCTCACGCTTCCTCGGCACCACGGTCACCGGCATCATCGGCAGCCAGGTCTTCCTGAAAAACCCCGCCGATCGGGACATCAATGTCCCGCTCGCCAACGCCGTCCCCATCGCGGCCAGCGTCGTCGGCGAGGTCTCCGTCGTCAGCCTTACCCTCACGAATACGAACCCGTCGCTCATCGCCGCGACCATCAGCGGTTCCGTCTTGAATCTCTCCCTCCGTGCAAACCGCGGCGGGTTCGCCGACATCGCCGTGAATGCCACAGACACCAACGGCAACACCGCGCAGTCCAAATTCCGCCTCACCGTGACCGGCGGCCTCGTCAACACCAGCATCCCGACGGATGTGAACAACGACGGGCTAGCCGACCTTGTCTTTCAAAACAACGTCGGCCAGCTCTACGAATGGCTCCTCGACGGCACCGGGAACACCATCAATTTCTCCAACAGCTTGGGCCTGAAGCCCGGTCAGCCTCCGAAATTTCTCTACCCCGGCGGTCTCGGCGACTACCGGCTCATGGCACGCGCCGACGTGAACAATGACGGCTTTCCCGACCTCATTTTCCAAAACACCGCCGGTCAGATCTACGTGTGGTTCCTAGACGGCAGCGGGAACACCATCAATTTCACCAACGGGGTCGGACTCAAGCCAGGCCTGAGTCCGAAATTTCTCTACGCCGGTGGCCTCGGCGACTATCGCATCGTCGCCTGCACCGACTTGAATGGCGACGGCTTCACGGATCTCATTTTCCAAAACACCGCCGGTCAGATTTACGTCTGGTTCCTCGATGGCACCGGGACCGCCATCAACTTCGGCAACAGTGCGGGTCTCAGGTCAGGCATGAGCCCCGCCTTCCTGTATGCCGGCGGTCTCGGTACTTTTCGGATCGTCGCCTGCGCCGATCTGAACGGCGACGGAGCCGCCGACTTGATCTTCCAAAACAGCGCCGGCCAGATTTACGCGTGGTTCCTCGATGGCACCGGGACGGCCGTGAATTTTTCCACCGGTGCCGGCCTCCGAACCGGCGTCGCCGCCGCCTACCTTTACACCGGCGGCTTGGGCGACTACCGGATCCGGTAGGGAATATCGGAAAAAACTCCCCGCTACTCCGGCGCGGAAAGTCCCGTGACCGCGCCCGCGTAGCCGGTCAGTTCGAGGTAGCCATGCCCATTCACCGCGTGGCCGGCACGCGTGCCGCGCACCTCGATCATCCCCTCCCAGTATGCCACCGGCGCGACCGCGAGTTCCTGCGTTTCGACCGGCGTGGTCACGTCGAGCACGAGCGAAAGTGACGGCACCTCGACGTGCCACCCGATCGGATATTTCGCGCGTGTCTTCGCGCTCTCCCAAAATTTCACCGGCGTGAGTCGCAACTGGTCGAGCCGCAGATGCCGCACGCTCCCGTCCTTCGCGACGAAAGATCCCGACGACGCGCCATCCACGCTGCCGTCCTTGCGTCGCAGCCGATAAATCATCAGCTCCGTCCCATCATCGAGCTGCACGCTGAACCAGTCCCAGCCGGCCTGCCCCGGCGCGAGCTGGTTCGTCGCCCACTCGTGGTCGAACCAGCTCTCGCCCTCGACCGTGATCGCGTCGCCGCCATTTTTCAAAATCCCGCGCGAGCGCATCCGCGTGCCGGAATAATATTGCGACGCATGGCCCGGCACATCCGCCTTCGTGCTCAGGCCCGCATTGCCGTGCAGCGCCCACGGCTTCGCGCTCTCCAGTCGCAGATCCAGCGAACGCGCTCCATCGCTCGCGCGGAGCAGCATCGCGCCGTCCTTTTCCAAAGTGAGCGCCCAGTCGCCGAGCCACACGGCTGGCGGCTCATTCTTCAAATCGCCAAAGCCTGCCTCACCAAACGCACCGCGCAGGATCTGCTGCGAAAAGTGGAACTGCTTCGCGCCAACGTCCGTGATCGTGAAGTGGCCGAACTTCACATCATCCACGACGAAGCGCGACTTCGCGCCCGCACGCTCGCCCGGCGCACGCACACCCTGCCGGAAGAACGTGACCTGATATCCGAATCGCCGCCCATCCGTCGCGCGCACATTGCCCGTGAAATACCACCACTCCGTCTTGAAATCCGGATGCACCGCGTGGTCGCGCGGCCACTCAAATTTCCAACCCGGCTCCGCCGCGCGCCAGCCGGACGCCTCTTCGCCGACCGCGGCAAAGACCAGCCCTGAGTACACCGTGAGCAGCAGCGCGCCTTTCATTTTTTTCATTCTTCGTGCAGAGCCTCCGCGATTTCCTCCCGGCACGCCAGCCGCGCGGGCCACCATGCGGCGATGACCGCGGCGGCGACGATCCACACCGGCGTCCACGCGAGCGCGGCCCACGGCATGTCGAGGTGGATCGTCCAGCCGAAGAAGGCCGGGTTCACGACCCACGTGAGCACCATCGCGAGCGGCACGCCCGCCTCCACGCCGAGCAGCGCCGCGAGCAGCCCGAGCAGGCCCGCCTCCGCCAGCACGAGACCGCTCACCCAGCGCGGCGTGGCGCCGAGGGCGCGCAGCAGCGCGAGTTCGCGGCGGCGTTCCGTGACCATCGTCGTCATCGTGAGAAAGACGCCCGCGATCGCCACGATGATCGCCACGGTGCGCAGCACATGCGTCACGGCAAATGTCTGATCAAACACCCGCAGAATCCGCTCGCGCAGCGTGCGCGTCGTGTTCACGGCAAATGTCCCGCGTCCCGCGAATGCTCTGCGAAACTCATCGCCGAATTTTTCCACCGCTGCGCCGGGTCGCAGATACACCGCGACTGACATCACCCGCGCATCGTCCCAGTGCCGGCGGAACAGCGTGCTGCCGAGCACCACCGCGCCCTGGTCGCGGCTGTAGTCGGCATACACGCCGGCGATTTCCGCCTCGAGCAATCCCCGCGGCGTCGCGAGCCGCACCCGGCTGCCGCGATGCACGCGGTGCCTGCGTGCAAACGGCTCCGTCACCACCACCGCCTCGCCGGAAAAAACGCGCGCCATCGCCGCCGAGCCATCGCCCTCGATGAACGTGAGATTGTCCCGCCACGCGCCGTCGAGCACGACGAGCGACGCGGTGCCACCCTTTTCCGGCAAGGCCATCGGCACGTTCATCTCGCGATACGTGTCCGCCGCAAAAACTTCGGGCCGCGCACGCAGCCAGTCCACGGCGGTTGGCGGGAGGAAGGAAGTCATCCCGAGCGATTCGTTCGCCGCCGGTGCGATGAAAAGATCCGCGACGATGCCGCGTCCGATCCACGCATCGAGGCTGTGCCGGAACGAATGCGTCATCACCACGAGCGCCACATACATCGCCACCGCCGCCGCGAGCGCCGCGACCGTGATCGCGTTGCGCCGCAGCCCGCGCGCGAGCCGCCGCGCGGCGAGGATCATGATCGCCTCGCCGCTGCTCTTCACCCCGCCGGATGACGCGGAAAGCTTCACCCACAGCCGCGAAATTTCCGCCGCACCCGAGATCGTCATCGGTGCAAAGAACGACGCCGCGATCAGGACAAAGAGCGCCGCGCCGAACGCCATCCATGCCGGCCCCACCGTGAGCGCCCGCCACGCGCACAGTCCGGCGACGGCGCCCGACGCGAGTCCCCCCATCCACCACCCGCGCGCCTCTTCGCGCTCGCGTGGCTTTTCCACACCGCGCCGCAGCGCATCCACCGGCTCGACTCGCGATGCCTCCGCCGCCGGCCCCCACGCCCCGAAGAGCGCCGCCGCCACGCCGTAGATCGCGGCAACGGCAAACTGCCCCGGCTCCAGCCACAGCCGTTCCACATTCACCAGCGCGTAGAGCGACGTGACGGTCTGCTGCACCGCACCGCTCAGTTTTTGCGCGAGCAGCACGCCGCCGGCTGTACCGAGCAGCACACCGGGCACTGCGTAGAGCAGCGCTTCGCCGAGAAAAATGCAACGCACGCGCCACGCCGGAAGACCGATGGCCCGCATGATGCCGATCTGCACGCGCCGCCGAGCGACCGAAGTCCACACCGTGTTGTGAATGAGGAACACGCCAACGAGCAGCGAGACCATGCTGAGTGCGGTGAGATTGAGCTGAAAAGCCGCGAGCATCTTTTCCATCTGCGCACTCCGCTGACGCGGCGGGCCGACTTGCAGCCCCGGCGCGAGCGCGGCGATCTTTTGCGTGACCGTTTCGGGATGCTGCGGATCGGCGAGCATCACTTGCAGGGAATTCACGCGGCCCGGCCGGTCGAGAAGCTCCTGCGCCCAGCCGATGTCCATCGCCGCAAAACGCGAATCAGCCACGGGCGCATCGCCGGCATCAATCAGCGCGAGCACCTTCAACGTCACCGCGCGGCCATCCACTTCCGCGCGCAGTTCGGAGCCTTCGTGGAGGCCGCGTCGCTCGGCAAATTCCCGCGTCACCGCCACACCGCCCGGCGTGCCCAGCCATTCTCCGAGGTCGAATCTTCCCGCGCGCGCTCGCAGTTCGAAAGGCCGGAATGCCGCACCGCTGATCGCCTCAATGCCGGTCAGCCGCAGGTATTCGCCCGGCCAGTCCGGCAGCACCGCGATGGCCTCGGTGAGTCCCGTCACCGCGAGCACGCCGGGCACGCGCGCGACTTCCGGCCACAGCGTCTCGTCCACGTCGCCGCGGATTTCGAGGTGCGACTTCCCCGCGACAAGATCCACGCCCGCGGCGAAGGCCCGCGTCGCGCTCTCATTCGCAATGCGGATCGCGAGGTACACCGCGATGCCCAGCGCGATGCTCAGCACATTAAAAAGCGCGAGCACCCGGTGCCGCCGCACATGGCGGGCGACGCTCCACCAGAAGATGCGGATGAAAGGCGGCATTGGAGCGCGGACGATACTGGGGAGACCGGAAAGCGGAAACCGGAAAGCGGTGAGATTCGGCACGCGTCGCCAAAACTCGTCTCGCCAGCAATTCTATCAGCGGTATCTTGCCGCCATGAAAGTGCTGAATCCCAAAGCCGAGTACATCGTGAAAAACGGGAAACCCACGGCGGTGATTTTGCCTCTCGCGGAATATGAGGGGCTGCTGGAGGACTTGCAGGATCTCGCCGTCATCGCGCGTCGCAAGCATGAGCCGACCGTCTCGCTGGCGGAGGTCAAAGCCCGCCTGAAAAAGCATGGCCCGGTACGAGGTTAGGTTTCGCAAATCGGCGGGGAAGGATTTGCAAAGGCTCGACACGACGATCCAGCGTCGCGTGTTAAAAGCCGCTGAATTGCTGGCTGATGAGCCGCGGCCCGTCGGCTGCAAAAAGCTCCATGGTTCGGAAGACGCCTACCGGATCCGTGTCGGCGACTACCGGATCGTTTACACTGTGGAAGACGCGGTTCGCATTGTGGCCATCGAGCGGATTCGCCACCGGCGCGAGGTATATCGGTAGAAGCAAACGGTAGCCGCCTCGCTCCTTCGGCGGCTACGAATGTTGCCAACCCCGCGCGCTTCCCGCATCGTCCGCCGTTCCATGTCGAAGCCCTTTTTCATCACCACTGCGATTGATTACACCAACGGTGCGCCGCACATCGGCCACGCGTACGAAAAGGTGCTCGCCGACGTGCTCGCGCGCTACCACCGGCTGAAAGGGGAGGAAGTTTTCTATCTCACCGGTGTGGATCAGCACGGGCAGAAGGTGCAGCAGAGTGCGGAAAAGGCGGGCCTCGA
>JANXZI010000516.1 GCA_025355595.1 Spartobacteria bacterium | reverse complement strand
GTCACGCCGAGCTGCTGCGCGACTTGCGCGGGCGTGAGGAGTTCCGGCGTCGCCGCCACGGCCGCGGGGGCCGCAGAAGCGGGGCCGGCGATGCCGGGCGTGGCCTGGCTGCCGGCGATGCCGCCGGGCTGGTTCATCATGGTTTGCGCCATCGCAAATCCCATCGCCATCTCCGCCGCAGCGCCGCCCACGCCGGGGCCGCCGCCCTTGCCCATGCCCTCGGCCATCTGGAATTTCACGTAGTCGTTCAGATTGCCGACTGCGGCCATCGAGCTGCGCTTGTCAATCGCCGCCTCGACCTCGGGCGGGACGCTCACATTTTCGAGGATGAAGCTGGAAAACTCGATGCCGTATTTCGGCACGGTCGCCTCATTCAGCATCGGCAGGATCGCCGCGCCGACCTCGCTGTATCGCGCGGCCACGTCGAGCACGGGGATTTTCGCCTTTGCGATTGCCTCGCTGAAAAGGGACACGATGCGTGAGCGCATGGTGTCGGAGAATTCGTCGAGCACGAAATGCTGGTCGCTGCCGGCGACTTCCTTGAGAAACACCTTCGGATCCACGATGTGAAAATCGAACGTGCCGAACGCGCGGATGCGGACGATTCCAAAATCCGTGTCCCGCATCATGATGGGGTTGCTCGTGCCCCACTTGTTGCCGGTGAAGAGCCGCGTGTTGAGGTAATAGACGTCCGCCTTGAACGGCGAATTGAAGCCGTATTTCCACCCCGCGAGCCGGCTGAGCACCGGGATGACGTCTGTCTTCAGCGTGTGCTTGCCGGGGCCGAACGTGTCGCCAAACGCGCCGAGATACATGAACTGCACCGTCTGCGATTCGCGCACGATGAGCTGCGCACCGTTCTTGATTTCCTTGTCGTCGTCCGGCCAGCGGTAGCTGAGCGTATCGCGCGAATCGTCAGTCCACTCGATGATTTCGAGAACCTGTCCCTTGATGAAGTCCATGAGGCCCATAGTGCGTTTCCTTTTGTGAAGTTTTTGGTGTCGGGTGATCGGGTGAAAGTGACGCGCGGAGAGTAGGACGCGCCGGTGTGCGTTCAAGTTGGAAACTCGCGAGCGGAGCGCAGGCCCATGCACCCGCGCTTTTCCCCCACGGTGCAGTGCGCTACGGGGTTGTGTCTTTGCACATGCTCCCGCGCTTCGCAACAGCGTCCATCCTGCTCGCCTCCGTCACCGGCGGCACACTCGCGGCTGCGCAGCCTGCGGACGCACAGTTGGATTTTTTTGAAAAGCGCATCCGTCCGATCCTCGTCGAGCGCTGCTACGAGTGCCACAGCGCGGAGAAAAAACAGAAGGGCGGCCTCTCGCTCGACACGCGCGAAGCCGTGCTGAAAGGCGGCGACACCGGCCCCGCACTCATCGCGGGCGACGCGGAGAAGAGCCTGATGATCGAGGCCGTGCGCTACACGAATCACGACATGCAGATGCCGCCGAAAAAGCGGCTCGCCGACGGCGAAGTGAAGGCGCTGGAGGAATGGGTAAAGATGGGCGCACCCGATCCGCGTGAAGCCGCGCCGGTCGCAAAGCGCGGACGCGTGATTGACATCGCGGAGGGGCGAAAGTTTTGGAGCTTCACGCCGCTCGCGCGCGTCAAAGTGCCTGGGAGCGGCGATTTGAAATCGCCGACGGCGGTTGCAAACCGCCGCTCCGAGAATCCGATTGACGCGTTCATCCGCGCCAAGCTCGCCGACAAGGGCCTCACGCCCGCGTCGCCCGCGGACAAACGCACGCTCATCCGCCGCGCGACATTCGATCTGATCGGCCTGCCGCCGACGCCGCAGGAGGTGGATGCTTTTCTCGCCGACAAATCTGCGGACGCATTCGACAAAGTGATCGAGCGCCTCCTTTCCTCCCCGCACTATGGCGAACGCTGGGCGCGGCACTGGCTCGATGTCGCGCGCTACGCGGACTCAAACGGCATGGATGAAAACATCGCCTACGGCAACGCGTGGCGGTACCGCGATTACGTCGTGCGCGCGTTCAATGCGGACAAGCCGTTCGACCAGTTCCTCACCGAGCAGATCGCCGGCGACCTGCTGCCGCACAGCGAAGATGCGCTCGCGGCCACAGGCTTCCTCGCGCTCGGCGCAAAGGTGCTCGCCGAACCCGACATGCAGAAGCTCGAGATGGACATCATTGACGAGCAGATAGACACGCTCGGGAAGGCCTTCCTCGGCATGACGCTCGGCTGCGCGCGCTGCCACGATCACAAATTCGATCCCGTCGCGCAGGAGGACTACTACGCGATGGCCGCCATCTTCCGCAGCACGCGCAGCCTCGCGGCGGAAAAAATCGGCGTGATCAAACTCTGGCACGAGCACTCTCTCGCCACGCCGCAGCAGATCGAGGAGAAGAAAAAATCCGACGAGGAGCTGAAGACGAAAAAGGCCGAGGTCGCGGCATTCTCCAAGAAGGCGAAGGACGAGGCGAAAGGCGCCGCACTCGACGCCGCGGCGACTGCGAAGATCGCGGCGATGACAAAGGCGGTCGAAGAACTCACCGCGAAGCAGCCGGAGCTGCCCTCGATCATGGGCGTGCAGGATTCCACCGTCGTGAAGACGCTCCCCGTGCATCTGCGCGGCAGCTACCTCACGCTCGGCAAACCCGTGGAGCGCAATTTTCCAGAGGTGATGCGGACGAGCTTCACGCAGCCGATCCTGCCCGCAAAACACAGTGGCCGTCTCGAACTCGCGCGCTGGATGGCCAGCGGCGAGCATCCGCTCACCGCGCGCGTGATGGTGAACCGGATTTGGCGCTGGCACTTCGGCGCGGGCATCGTCGCGAGCACGGACAATTTCGGAATGCTCGGCGCAAAGCCGTCGCACCCCGAGCTGCTCGACTGGCTCGCGCGCAATTTCATCGAGAGCGGATGGTCGGTGAAGGACATGCACCGGCTCATGATGAAGTCGGAGACTTATCGGCAGAGCAGCGCATTTGCGGATTGCGGATTGCGGATTGCGGAGTCTTCGCAGGCGGTTGCCGAGCGTGACTCGGTAAAAATCAATTCCTCCGCGAACGCCGCGCTCGGGCTGAACGACAATTCAAAACCCGAATCGCAAAATTCAAAAACGAAGATCAGCGCGGGCGACAATCCGCAATCCGCAGCCGAGCACAGCGAGACAGAACCTTATTCTTCTTCATCCTCACAAGGCTCAATCCGCAATCCGCATTTGGTCGATCCCGAGAACCGCCTGCTCTGGCGCGCGAACATCCAGCGGCTCGAAGCGGAGGAAATCCGCGACGCGATGCTTTTCACGAGCGGCTGGCTCGACACCACCATCGGTGGAAAAACGATCCCGCTGAAAAACCGCGAGTTTGTCTTCAACCACACGAGCAAGGACGCGACGACCTACGAGAGCCCGCGCCGCGCGCTGTATCTGCCGATCATCCG
>JANXZI010000133.1 GCA_025355595.1 Spartobacteria bacterium | reverse complement strand
CCGTCGAGGAAAAGCGAGCGGAGCACTTTCATGATGTCGCGCTCGCTCGTGTAGTGCGCGCCCTGCTGGCGGCGGGATGTGTCGTCGAGCACGCCCTGGAAGAGCGAGCCGAAGACGGCGGGCGAGATGCGCGCCCACTGGAAATCGCAGCAGTCGAGGAGCGCCTGGCGCATGTCGCGGTTGAAGCGCGGGAAGCCGAGGCGCTCGGCGAAGAGGCCGCCATTCACGTAGCGGAAGCCGGAGAAGGGATCGCTGTCTTCAATGGGAGCGAGCGTGGCGTCGGCGCGCGGGTCGTTCAGCCAGTCGCAGAGTTCGTTCAGCCGCGCGCCGCAGTCCGAGCCGTCCTCGCGGGTCTGCGTGCGGATGAATTGCGTGAAGGTGTCGGGCGCGAAGATGGTGGTGTCCTCGGCGAAGAGGCAGAAGAGGATGCGGACGAGGAGGCGCTCCAGGTCGTGCCCCGTGAAGCCGCCCTTCTTCAGCGCGTCGTGCAGCTCGCACATGCGCAGGTAGGCTTTTTCGTTCGCAGGATCCTCGGGGTCGAGCCGCACGCGCGTCTGCCCGAGCATGAAGGCGAAATGCCGGATGTGCTTCGGGAAATCGGCGAGAGTGAAGTGGTGCGGGACAGCGGAACACAGGCTTCCAGGCTGTGCGGCCGGTGGGCTTCCAGCCTGCCGCGCATCCTCCGCAGGCAGGATGCCCGCGGGCCGCACAGGCAGGGATGCCTGTGTTCCGTCGTCCGGCTCCAGATCGTAGAGGACGAAATGCGCGAAATCCGAGACGAGGACGAAGCGCGGGATTTCCTCCCAGCGGTTCGCGCGCGTGAGGTCTTCGATGTAGGTGAAGGCCTGCGTCTGCGCGAGGCCGAGGTCTTCGCCGAAGCTCTTGTGCTCGACGAGTAACTTTCCCCGCCAGAGCAGATCGATCGCGCCCTTGTTGCCCTTCAGGTTGATGACGTTCGCCTCGAACGACGCGAGCGAAGCGCGGCGCAGGCCGAAGACATTGAAGAAGTCATTCCAGAACGTCTGCTTCTCCGCGCTCTCGGAACGGTCGCCCGCGTGCTCCCGCGAAAAGCGGATGGCGCGGTCGCGGACTTCGTTCCAGGAAAGATGCGGCATGAGGCGCGGGTCTTAGCGCGCAGGCCATGGGGCGGAAAGGAGAAACGCCGCCGCGTTCCCACCCTGCTCACTTCCGCACTTCGCGCGCCCGTTCCTCCGCATCCACGAGCGAGAGAAAGACGTTTTCCAAGCCGCCCTTTGCCACGCTCAGGGCGCGCAATTCCTCGACGGTGCCGAGCGCGATGAGGCGGCCAGCGTGGATGATGCCGACGCGATCCGCGAGTTCCTCGGCGACGCTGAGCTGATGCGTGCTGAGGAAAATCGTCATGCCTGCGCGTGAGCGGGCCTTGAACTCCTCCTTCACGATCCGCGCGTGCATCGGGTCGAGGCCGACCATCGGTTCGTCAATCACGAGCACGGTCGGATCGTGCAGCAGCGCGCTGCTGATGACGAGGCGCTGACGTGTGCCGTGGCTGAGGTTCTCGGTCAGTTCATGCCGATAATCGTGGAGGTGAAAACGATCGAACAACGACTCCATTCGCTCCTCGATGACGCGCGGCTCCATCCCGAAGATGTCGCCGACGAAACGCATGAACTCGACGGCGGTGAGCTTGTCGTAAGTGTACGGAAAATCGGGCACGTAGGCGAGGCGTGCCTTGGCCTCCTCGGGATTTTTCTGCACATCGAATCCGGCGACCGACGCGGTGCCGGCGCTCGGCTTCAGCAGGCCGGCGAGCATCTTGATCGTCGTGGTCTTGCCTGCGCCGTTCGGCCCGAGGAACGCGAAAAATTCGCCCTGCGGGACATCGAGATCCAGCGAGTCCACCGCGGTGAGTGTGCCGAATCTTTTTGAGAGCCCTTTCGTCTGGATCATCGTGCGAGATTGAGCGGCGTGAGCTTCCAGCCGAGCGCGGGCGCCTGGGCGGAGAGCACCTGCCCGAGCTGGCTGAGGTGCGCCGAGAAGATGTCCTGCCCGCCCGCCTTCACCGAGAGCAGGAAGGTCTCCAACTTTTGCCCGCTGATGACGAGGGAGGACGACTGTGCAGAAAAATCGAATCTCGGAATTCCGCTCTGCGACGCCGCGAGCTGCCGCATGAGCATCGGGTCCACGCCCGCGCCAGCCGTGAGTTTTCCGAAGCCCGCCTCGTCGAGCGTGAATGCCGTTTCGTTCACGATGTGCTCGCCCATCTTCACACCGAAGACGGCCTTTTTTCCGGCGAAGTCCACGACGACATCCGTGTGCTGGCCAGACTCCGCGGTCGAGAGGTCGAGGTGCAGGCGCGCGGGTGAAAAGTCGCGGCTCATTTCAAATGCGCCGATCCACACCAGCCGCTGCCGCGAACCGCCGGGGAGCGTGAAGCTCACGCTTCCGTGAAGCTCAAGTGCGTGCTGACCGGTGGATGCGACATTCCGCGGCTGGATGTGCAGGAAGCCGGAATCCTTGTCCGATTTGTCCGATGTGGAAATGCGGAGGTCGGACGCCTGCTCGTGCTGGAAGACGATCTGGCCGACGTAGGCGAGCGAGACTTCGTTCAGCCGCAGGGACTCTGGGTAAAGCTCGCGCACGACGAGCAGCCCCGTCATCGCCAGCCAGAAGCCGGTGATGCAGATGATGACGATGCGGCTGAGCATGATGGGGAAGACTAGCAGCAATTCCCGCGCGCGCTCATTTCCCCGTCTTCGCGGCAGGGCGCTTCACCTTCTTTTCCACGAGCGCATATGCGTTGTGGTTGTGGATGCTCTCGAAGTTCT
>JANXZI010000027.1 GCA_025355595.1 Spartobacteria bacterium | reverse complement strand
AGAAGACGGCGGTGACGTTCCTCGGCATCTCGACGAACTGCGCGCGCTGCCACAATCACCCGCTGGAGAAGTGGACGAACAACGACTACTTCGGCTACGCCAATCTGTTCTCGCGCGTGCGTTTCAAAAATGGCGGCGGCGGTGACGGAGACAAGATCGTTTTCGCTGCGGACGAGGGTGAACTCGTGCAGCCGCTCACGGGCAAGCCGCAGGTGCCGCGTCCGCTTGGCGGAAAGACGGTCGCGGCGGATTTTGCGGGCGACCGTCGCGAGGCGGTCGTGCAGTGGCTCACCGCGCCGGAGAATCCGTATTTCTCCCGGGCGATCGTGAACCGCGTGTGGGCGAATTTTTTCGGCGTCGGACTTGTCGAGGCCGTGGACGACATCCGTGAGACGAACCCGGCGAGCAACGAGGCGCTTTTTTCCGCATCGGCAAAATGGCTGCGCGAGCACCGCTACGATTTGCGCGCGATGATGCGGGAGATTTTGCAGAGCGAGACGTATCAGCGGAGCAGCGTGCCGCTGCCGGGGAACAGGGACGACTCGCGCTTTTACTCGCGCTACTATCCGAAGCGGCTGATGGCCGAGGTGCTGCACGACGCGGTCGCGCAGGTCACGCAGGTGCCGACGATTTTCAAGACGAAGGATCCGTATGTGAACGGCGACAAGGGCGATCAGTTCCCGGCTGGCTGGCGCGCGGTGCAGCTCCCCGATGCGAACACCGACAGCTATTTTACGCGCGTCTTTGGGCGCCCGCTGCGCGAGCAGACCTGTGAGTGCGAACGCACCGAGGAGCCGAACGTGACGCAGGCGCTGCACATCGCAAACGGCGAGACGGTGAATGCGAAGTTGCGCGATGGGGCGAGTGTGGTCGCGAAAATCGTGACATCGAAAATGCCGGTCGGGATGTGGCTGGAAGATGCCTATCTGTCCGCGCTCGGGCGGATGCCGACGGCAGTGGAGAAGGACGCGGTGTCACGCGCGCTGGCGGATGCGAAGGACGATCAGCGAACGGTGATGGAGGACGTTTTCTGGGCGCTGATGAGCAATCGGGAATTCATCTTCAATCACTGAGCCGTAGCTGCGCTCGTGAGAGCGCGGGTTGATCTCCGTGTTGATTGAGCGCAAGAGGGGATGCGTGCCTGCGCTTTTACAAGCGCAGCTACGAGGGGGTCAGCGACCCGCGCGGGCGAGTTCCTCGGCGCGGCGGTAGGTTGCGCGGAAGTGATCGGCAAGTTCCTTTGCCAGCCGCACCTGTGCGATTTTCGGAGCGCCGCTGGCGACGGCGTCGCGGATGCGTGTGGTGACGGCGGCGTAGTCCACGGCGCTGACATCGCCGAATGCGGCGAGCGCTTCCGCGGGGAATTTGCCCGTGCGCCGTTGCGCTTCGCAGAGTGCGCTCCACGCGGCGGTGAGCTCGCGGTGCGTGTCTATGCACATCACGCGGACGACAAAGGCGATCGCGTTGAAGTAGGGCGCGGTGCGTTTGCCGACGTAGGTGAAGTGCTTCGCGGCCTCGTAGGGGAGCACGTCTGGATCGCTGCGCATCGCGCGGAACTCGGGGCCGTAGAGTTCCGGCAGCATCGGCAGCCGGCGCAGTGAGTGCTGGCGGGGGCCGCCGGGCAAGCCGGCTTTCCAGCCCCAGATCTTCTGTCCGTCGGTCATCACGAACTCGATGAACTTTTTCCCCAGCTCCGCGTGCGGTGCGCCGCGCAGCAGGGCGATGGGATCGGTGCCGTATGACGTGCCGCCTTGCGCATCGGTGTAGCCGATGCGGGAGGTGCCGTCGGCGCGGCGGACGGTCTCGCTCTGGAAGCGGCCGTAGAAATCAATCGTCATGCCTGCGGCGGCTTCGCCGGCTTCCACGTCGAGCGCGATTTTCGAGGAGGAGTCGGTGAAGTAGCGCGCGTTTGCGCCGATGCGCTGGAGCAGGCGCATGGCGCGCGTCCAGCCTTCGGCGGTGATGCGCGCCTCGTCCGCGCCCTCGGCGGCGACGAGGTTCATCTGCTGCTGCGCGAGCATCTCGAGCGCCTTGTTTGCCGAGCCGCTTTGCACAGGATTTGCGATGGCGAGTGATCGGAAGTAGCGCGGGTCGGCGAGGTCGTCCCACTGCCGCGGCTCGGGGAGGCCGAGGCGTGCGAGCTGGTCGCGGTTGCAGGCGATGCCAAATGCGCCGAGCGTCGTGCCGAGCCAGCGGCCTTTGTCGTCGTAGTACGGCTCGCCGCTGAGTGTCGGCGGGATGGGTTTTCCGGGGCCAAAAATTTCCGGATGCGCGGTGATGTAGCCGCAGTCCACGAGCAGGCCGACGCTGGCCATCTTGATGAAATCGTAGGAGCCGCCGCCGAAGAACACGTCAATTTTTGCGCCGACATCTGACGCTAGAAATGCGCGGCGCGCGGCCTGGCGCGGCGTGTCCGCGGCGGGGGAATCCGAGGGCACCGTGCGAGGATCGAGGCTGCCTTCCTTCGCGTCGTTGTCCCATTTGCGTCCGAGCTTGCCTTTCCAGTGCGCCTCAAATGCCGCGCTGTACGCGCTGTTGAGATACAGCGTGCTCTCGCTGGTGCCGCCGGGCGTGAACCATTCCACGACGACCGTTCGGCCCGTCTTCGCGCGGTACCACTCGCGAAATGCCTCGCTGAATTCCGAGCGGATGGCCTCGTTGTGCGGCGTGATGACGGAGAGCGTATCCTGCCCCTGGAGCATCGCCTCGTCGCCGCGCGGACGCATGAGGATCGGACCGAGCACGACGGCCAGCAGCGCGATGAGCAGGGCGAGATTTTTTCCCATGCTTATATGGTGATGGGGAGCACGATCACGTCGGCGGGATCGGCGCTGGCAAAAAGCGCGCCGGTGTCGTTGCCGAATGCGAAGCGTGGATTGAGCTCGAAAATCTTCAGCGTATTATCGCCTGCGGCGAACCGGTATTGCGCCATCTCCCCGAGATAGATCCGCTCGCGGATGGTGCCGGCGATGGAATTCACCGCAGGCGCGGACGTGTGCAGACGCAGTGTCTCGGGGCGGATGCTGAGCACGACGCGCTGGCCCACACTCGGCTCCCAGCCGTGCACGCTGGCGGTGAATTTTCCGAGCGCAGTCTCGACGATGGGCACGGCACCCGCAGCCGCGACGGTGCCCTCGATGAAATTTGTCTCGCCCATGAAATCCGCGACGAAGCGCGAGGCTGGCCGGCGGTACACTTCCGCGGGCGGGCCGGACTGGCGGATGTGCCCGCTCTCCATCACCGCGATGCGATCGCCGACGCTGAGCGCCTCCTTCTGGTCATGCGTCACATAGATCGCCGTGAGGCCGGCCTCCTTGCAGATGCGGCGGATTTCGCCGCGCATTTCGATGCGGAGTTTGGTGTCGAGATTCGAGAGCGGCTCGTCGAGCAGCAGGCAGCGCGGGCGGATGACCATCGCGCGCGCCAGTGCC
>JANXZI010000026.1 GCA_025355595.1 Spartobacteria bacterium | reverse complement strand
ACGCACGCCAAGCCAGCTCACGGCTCCAGCCCGGCGGGAATCGAATCCGATTGCCCGGTCGGCGTCTCGGTCTGCCCGTTGGGATCGTAGATTTTCACCCAGCGCACGGTCGGGAACTGCTTGAGGAGCGGGGAAATCTCGTTGGCAATCGTGAGGGTGGAGCCGTGGCTGTCGGCGCCTCCGAGGAGCCGCACCCGCGCGACTTGGTTGCTGATGCTCAGGCTGCTGAAACCCGTCGCGTCGGAATTCACCAACGTGAGCCCGCCTGCAAGCTCGGCGGGCGTCGGGCCGGCGAAGAGCCAGTCGAGCGAACGCGCGCCGACATTCGGCGGTCTCACCTGACGCTGCACGGCGCGGACGTAAGGCCCCTGCCCGGTCGCGAAGGCATGGGAGTCCACGAAAAAGATCTGCGTCGGGACGGTTGTGAACGTCGCACTGATGTCAATCACCACGCGGCTCGGATTCGTGAGCGTGAAGACGCTGAACTGCGTCTGCCGCGCAAGCCCGATACCGAAGGAAAGCACCGCCTCGAAGTCGCCCGAGCGGACCACTTGGATGACATTCTTCAGCCCGAGCGTCGTGATTGCATCTGTGAAAACATTGCCGTCCTCGTCGTGGCCGTTCGCGTGGGAGAAAGTGACGCCGAGCAGCGCCTGGCCGATCACCGGCACGGGAAGCCCCGACGGGTCGCCGGTGATTTCCGGGACAAAGGCAACGTCGTAGTTCGCCGGAACCGGCCCGTCGAATTCAAACACCACACGATCGAAGCCGACATGGGAGGCGGCGCGGATTCGCTTGAGAAGGGGCGTCGTCGTGGGCGAGAGTGCGCGCCTTGCAGTCATCTTCCGCCGAGAGGTTTTCTTTTTTGCAGCCATAGGAGTGATTGGGTTTCCGTCTGTCTTGGTTGGGGAACCTTCTGCCGACCTTCGCGCGAATTGCACAAGCCTGTCCGCTGACAGACACCAGCTCGCCGTTTACTTCGTCATCTTCGCAAACTCCGCCCGCGCCGCCTTTACCTTTTTTTCCTCTTCATTACAAAAGACGACGCCGGTCAATTTATTGAGCTGGTAACACTTAAGCGTGAATTTACGCTTTTTCTGCCGGTCACCTTCAAGCTCCACGCGAGTCGGTGGACGCGTGAAATCACCTACGAAATCAAACTCCAAGTCGAAGATCCTAGCTTGGTGCCACGGGATGTAGGTGAAGTTGACCATTTTCTTCGCGGCCATGTTGTAGCCAGCGGCGGCACCCATCGCGAGAGCGGCGTCCCAGTGTTCCTCGCGGCGCATCCCGCCCATCACGGGGTTCGGGTAGAGCGCGATGTCGCCTGCGGCGAAAATTCCCAGCTCATCGCTTTCAAGCCGCTCGGTGACCGGGCAGCCATTCTGCGACCAGAGCGGCGATGCGGAGACGAGTTGCAGATTCGGCTCCGATCCCATCGCGACGACAGCCACGGTCGTGTCAATCCGCTGCCCGCTCTTCGTCTGCACGCGCTGGAGCACGGTGCGGCCCTCGAAGCCATTGAGGTGCTCGTTCACCATCACTTTCACGCCGTTGCCGATGAGATAACTGGTGAGCCAGTTCGCAGTCTCGATGTCGAGGAAGCGCGTCCACACCGCTGCGGAACGCGTGATGAGCGTGACATTCATCTTCAGCTTGCGCAGCAGCACCGCAGTCTCCGCCGCGACAAATCCGCCGCCGACGACCACCACGTCCTTCTCCGTTTCAACGACCTCCCGCAACGCCGCGGTGTCCCGCGCCGTGCGGATGTAAAAGACATTGCCGAGAGTCGCGCCGGCCACCGCGGGACGCCGCGCGCGGCTCCCAGTAGCGAGGAGCGCCTTTTCAAATTTCACCGCCTGCCCGGTCGCGAGCACCGCGGCGCGCTGCTCGATGCTGAACTGCGTCACCAGCGTGTTCAGCCGCAGATCCACCTTCATCCGCGAAAACCACGCGGCGTCCTTCACCAGCAGTTTCTCGACAGGCGTGGCTTTCACGCCAAGCAGTCCGGGCAGCATGTCCGGGCGTGTCACTCCGGGATGCGGTTCTGCGCTGATCAGCATGATGCTGCCCCGTTTGTTAACGGAGCGAATTGCTTCACACGCTGCCAGCCCGGCAGCGCCAGCACCGACGATAAGGTAGTCGCGGCGAATCATCTAGATACGGGTGATACCCGAAAGAATCGGTCCCTTGCTAGGAAAAAGACGTGGCGGGTGTGCATTTTGAGGTTCCGGGTCATTTTCAGGAGCAAATCGGAGCCCGATCGGCCTTGGGATACCAGACTGAATTCACAAGCCGAAGAACTCTGCAAATAGACAAGATGGCTGGGATGTTTAAATCCACGGATTTCACGCATGGCCACGGATGGGAATCCTCCTCTGAAAACCATTTTGCGTCATCCGCTCAATCTGTGTCACGCGCGGCTAAACGATCCGCTCAATCCTCATGCTGGCGTTTTTTTTCGGAGATTTGAGCACGCTGACGTTGTTCGACGGCATGGGCATTTGCCATTTCCAGATCGGCCCGCTAAGACCGCGCGCAAGGCTGTGATTTCCATCCGCATCGAAAACCTCACCAAGCGTTTCGGCGACAGCATCGCGCTGCATTCGCTGAACCTCATGATCGCGCCGGGCGAGATTTTTTTCCTCCTCGGCCCGAGCGGATGCGGGAAGACGACGCTCCTCCGCAGCATCGCGGGCTTCTATCCGCTGGATGGCGGGAAGATTTTCTTCGGCGACGAGGAAGTGACCTCGCTTCCGCCGCACCTGCGCAACACGGGCATGATGTTCCAAAGCTACGCGCTGTGGCCGCACATGACCGTCGCGCAGAACGTGGCGTTTGGCCTGGAGGAACGAAAGGTGTCGCGCGCGGAAATCACTCAGCGCGTCGCCGCAGCGCTCGGCTCCGTAAAAATGGGCGAATACGCCGCGCGCAAGATCAACCAACTCTCCGGCGGCCAGCAGCAGCGCGTGGCACTGGCGCGCGCGATGGTCATCCGCCCGCGCTGCCTGCTGCTCGATGAGCCGCTCTCGAATCTCGACACCAAACTCCGCATCGAAATGCGCGGCGAAATCCGCCGCATCTGCAAGGAGGCCGGCCTCACGGCGATCTACGTGACGCATGACCAGAAGGAGGCGCTCAGCGTCGGCGATCGCATCGCG
>JANXZI010000006.1 GCA_025355595.1 Spartobacteria bacterium | reverse complement strand
GAAAACGTCGCGGACGGTACCGCGGGCGATGAGGGCGAAGAGCCTGCGGCGCAGAAGCCGGCGAGCTACATCCACGCTTTGCTGGCCGAGTCGCTGATGGGCAAGGCAGCCATCTTCCTCGCCGTGCTTGCGATGCTCGCGCACAAGCTCCAATGGCAGTTCCTCGTCGTGAACAACCAGACGCTGACGCCGGCGAATTCGCTCGTCCTCGCGTGCAAGCAAAGCCTGATGCTGCTCGGCCTCGCGATCGGCGCGGCGCTTTTCGCACCCGCTCCGGCGCTGCCGCCCGCCGGGCGGAAATTCATCCGCATCCTCGCTGCGCTGGGCGCGCTGGGTGCGCTCTGCTTTCAAGTCAGCTTCCTCCTCTCGCTCGGCGAATGGGAGCCGGGAGGTTATGGAATGGTGCAGCGCATGACCCGCTCGTATCCGCAGGCGGGCCTTTACGTGACTGCGATCATCACGGCTCTGGCACTGCTGTTCTTTGTCGCCGGGATCGTTGAGGGACGCAACGACTCCCGCGCGACGAATGCCGAACCGTCGCCTCAGCAAAGGTTCCTCCGCTCAATGCTGTGGCTCGCCTTTTTCACCGGTGTGCTGATGTTCTGCTGGTTCGACGTGCGGAGGAGCGCGCTGCGCCCGGAAGATGACGGAGTGGCAACCACCGTGTTGGTCGGTGCGATGCAACCCTGGCTGACCGTGGGCTCTTCTCACCGCGTGGGAGGGTATGCCATCAGTCCCAACTTCCTCAGCATCTCCGGCCTCGCGGGAATCGGCGCGCTCATCGCACTCATCGCGCTGTTCAGCTTCCGCCCGCCGAAGCCGGCGAGCGCTGACAAGCCCGCAACCGCCGCGAGGCCGCGCCACCTTCTCTCCGCACTGCTCGTGCTACTGTGCCTCTTCGGATTCTTCTTTGGCTTCAGCTTTCATGCGAAGCATGCAGGGACTTCCGCGGGGCTGACGAAAGTCATCACCGTCGGCGCACTCGATCCGATTTTCGTCAGCGAAAGCGGGCCATCGGGCTTCGGGACTGGTTTCAACTTCTTCTCGTGGTCGTTCTTTGCCGTGGTCGTCGGGGGCATCGCGTTTGGCGCGCTGTGGCGCATCGGGCGCGAGGATCAGGGCAAAGTGCCGCGCGATGCGGCGTGGTGGCGCGACTGGTGGAAACAGGTCGGTGTGTGGGGCGGGCTGCTGCTCACTGTGTGCATCGTCCGCACGGCGATGAATCCGCGGGAGGTCTTGCTGTCCTCCGGCGAACGCACGGTGTCCGCGAAATACAGCAAGCAATTGACACCGCAAACTCCGAGCCCGGCCAAGCTCCCTGCCGGAGGCCAGCCCGCGGTTCCCCCGACCAGCGGGGCGGAAGCGCCGAAGCAGCCGTTCATGATCGGGCTGACCGGCCCGGAACTGACGAACGAAGCGATGAAGACGCTGAATCTCTCCCAACTGCAGATCAACGAGATCAACCGGATCGTGATGGCGTATCACCGCGAATACCTCGCGCTGCAACGGCAACACTCGAAGGTCGGCAAGGACGACGCGGGGCGGATCGTCGTGACCATCGCGCCCTTCTACGACGAATGCCTCGCGCTGGCGAAACGCTTGCAAACGGAACTCGGCGGCATCGTCGATCCGGCGCTGCTGCCGGTGATAAAGGACGGCGAGTTGCCGTTTCAGATCTTCAACTGGGGCGGTGCCTACAATGAGACGATCACGATGTGGAAGGCGGACGGGAAATATTTCGTCGAGGAGAAGCTCACGTCGTCAGAGGGACATGATCGCGACCCTTACACGTTCAACATGTCCGGCCCGAAGCTCGAAGAAATCCCCGAGTCGTTCCGCATCTTCTGGCGCGAGAACTGAACCACACGAGACACTATGAAAACAAAACACATCCCCGCCATTGCCCTCACCTGCCTTCCTCTCATTGCCCTCGCCCTCATCACCGGTTGCCAGGTCAGCGAAAAGCCGAAGCCGGCAGTCAACGCTGCCGCGCCCGTCACGCCGAAGACACGCATCGCCACGACCGAAGCCAGGACACCTGCGAAATCCACCACGACTGCGGCGCATTCCAGGCGGCCTGCACCAGCCGTGGCCGTTCCGGAAACGCCTCTGCGCGCAGAGGTCCCCAAGTCCTTCACATGGAACTACACGTTCCAGCCGGAGCCGGGCCTCCGAAAATGGACGCGCATCGGCAACACCGAGTTTGTGGAGCGTTATCCGAGCGGCAAGGAGAACACATTCACCATCGTGGAGCAGACGACGGTGGATTCCATCCAGGGCACGCTCCTCCAGATCGTCGGCGGCAAACTCCAAGCCTTCATGCCGGACAAAGGCAGCGCGAACATGTATTTCAAGATGCGCGCAACCGCCGATCAAAACTGGGGACACATGGGCGAAATGAAGGACGTGGAATGACGCACCCACCGATGAATCCCGCCACGAAACCACCCGGCCTGCTGTCGTTCACAATCAACCGGCAGTTCTTCACAGGATTTCTCGCGGCCTTCGTCCTGATGATCGGAATCAACGTCAGCTCCTATTTTTTCACCCACAATCTCGCCGACCCGAAGGCGCGCACTCCGGACGCGTACGAAGTCGGGTTTCCAAAAATATTCTGGGTCGTCGGATTGCCCTTCCCTCAGGGGCCAAAATCCGAGCCGCTGGTCTTGCTGTATCCGGGATTTTACTGGGGCGCATTGCTCACCGATATCGCAGTGCTCTTCGGGGCAAGTTTCATCGTCGGGGATTTGGTTCAGAAGCGGAAGGCGCGGAAGGAATCGCAGCAGCAGTCTCACGAGTGACTTTATGAAAACGAAACGCACATCCCTCATTGTCGCCGCCTGCTGCGCGCTGTTCGCGCTGCCCGCGTGCAAGCGGAAGCAACCTGACAACATCAGCATCGTGCAACCGGGCGCGGCGGAGCGGCCCGAGATGGTGAGCAGCGGCATCGGCGCGAAGTTCGCTGTGCCCGCGGGGCAGGTCGCGGTCTTTGAAGTCGTGACGCGACGCGGCGGTGCGACGGTGGCGCTGCCGACGCTCGTAGCGTATGTCGTCGCGCCACAGCGCGAGGCAGTCACGGGGACGTTCCGTTTTTTCCCCGAATCGGAGATGACCGGGCCGGAGGTCCGCCGACGCGCGTGGAGGATCGAGCAGAGATCCGGCGCGGGAAACGAATCCGTCGGCGGCCTCTCGCTGCCCGAGGCGCTGGAGCCGACGGTCGGCAGGCTGCTGCTGAATCTCGACCTTGAGCCGGGCAAGGAAGTGATCCGCTGGAACCGCGGGGACGACAACGCGCTGCCCGACGACGGCCTCGTCGGCCTGCGGGTCACGCTCTCCGCGCATGAGCAAAAGGAAGGCGGCTCCGGTGTCGGCCACGCGGACTGGAAAAAATCACCAACCACGACCCAACCATGAAAAACAAACACCTAGCCATCATCATACTCGCCTGCTGCGCGCTGTTCGCCGCCGCGGGCTGCAAACCAAAAGCCACCGGACGCTCCGACATCACCGCGGGCAGCGGAGGGCGGGATATCCACGTCAACGCGGACGGTGGCGCATTCGTGCAGCCGCAGGAGAATCAGTTCGTCGTGAAGGTGACCGGCCACGAGATCGTGATCGATCGCGAGCATGTGTTCGTGGACAAAAAGGAGGCGGCGAAAGTCCCGGCAGGCGCAAAGAAATTCGAGATGAACTACACCGGAGGCACGCTGACGCTCGGCGCGGACGGCGCAGAGATCCTGAAAACGGAGTTGAAGAAGTGAGCCTCGGCGCACAGCCTGCACATGCTCAATCCATGAAAGGAAGCCCCTCCACTTTTCACATGCTGCACGGGACGCATGCAACGGAAGGGGCGGCGCGGTGCGGCACAATTTGAACCATCCAAAAATCCAACCAAACCCAGACCATGAAACTGCTGAACCCGGTCACCACTCTCGCGGCGCTCTGCCTCGCCGCCTTCACCGCCGCCTCCGCCGGCGAGGCCAATCCCGGTGACCGGATCGCCGCCAAATACACCGGCGGCACCTGGTATCTCGCCACAGCGATCGCGGCGCGCAGCGCGGAATTCGACGTGCTCTACGACGACGGCGACAAGGCCACGGTGCCTGCCGCGGACGTGATCGCCATCCCGCGCGGCACCGCATTCAAGACAGGCGACACCGTGCTCGCACCGTGGAAAACCGCGCAGATGTTTCCCGGCACAGTCACGGCGGTGGCGCGGTTTGCCGTGACGGTGAAGTGGGACGACGGAAGCGAACTGCAGGACGTGGCGAACGACCGCGTGGTGGTCCTGAAGGCCGGGATCGCACAGGCCGCGCCTGCCGCTGCGCCCGCAGGCGCGCTGGCCGTCGGCACGAGCGTGGCGGCGAAGTGGGGCCAGACTGCGTTCTACATCGCGACGATCGCGGGCGTGGATGCGGATGGGAAATACCTCGTGAACTACGGTGACGGCGACAAGGGTGCGGTCGCGGGCATGGACATCGTGCGAGTGGATGCAAACCGCGAGATCGAGATCGGCGGCCGCGTGCTGGCGTGCTGGACCGGAGCAGCGATGTATCCCGGCACCATCACCGCGCGCTCTGGAAACCAGTACACGGT
>JANXZI010000784.1 GCA_025355595.1 Spartobacteria bacterium | reverse complement strand
GCGTCGCAGCTCGGCCCCGTGATCGTGACCACCGACGAAATCCCGGAGCCGCACACGCTCAAGATCGCCGCCCGCGTGAACGGTGAGACGCTCCAGGACTGGACGACGAGCGACATGATCTTCGACATCGCGACGATCATCGAATTTCTCAGCTCAAGCTGCACGCTGCAGCCCGGCACGGTAATTCTCACCGGCACACCGCACGGCGTCGGCATGGCGCGCACGCCTCCCCGCTGGCTGCTCGCCGGTGATGTGGCCGAGATCGAGATCGAAAAAATCGGCGTGCTCCGCAATCCCGTCGCCGAGGAACCGGCGGACGAGGGTCGCTTCAGGATCGCCTGACGCGCGAGGCGCGACCGCGCGCCTCCGTCACTCCGCGTCAAGCGCGCGGATGGGGAACAGCTCGGATTTCACGTGCTGCTCCTTCATGAGCTTGGTCAGTTTCGCCACGATGTCGGGATGCTGGTCGGCCACGTCGCTTTGCTCGCCGACGTCAATCGCGAGATCGAAAAGCTGCACATCCCGCGGCTTCACCATCGACTTCGGGCCGGGGTTGAGCTTCTCGCGGATCAGCTTCCAGTCACCGACGCGGATGCACGCCTGCCCGCCGTAGCCCGGCGATTCACGATAGAGAAATGGCCGCGGCTCCTGCGTCTTGCCGAGCAGCGTGGGCGCCATGCTGATGCCGTCAATGCCCGCGGGCGTAGCGTCCTTCGCGCCAGCGAGCTCGAGCAGCGTCGGCATCCAGTCCTCGAAGCCGCTCACGCGATCACTCGTGCCGCCCGCTGCGACATGACCCTTCCAGCGCACGATGGTCGCCTCGCGGATGCCGCCCTCGAACATCGATCCCTTGCGCCCATTCAGCGGCCCCGCGCTCTCGAAAAACTCCGCATCCGTCCCGCCGAGCTTGTCGTAGAGCGGCCCATTGTCGCTCGTGAAAACGAAGATCGTAGTTTCATCGAGGCCAAGTTCCTTCACGAGTTCCGCCATGCAGCCGACCTCGCGATCCATGCGCGTGACCATCGCGGCGTACGCGGCGCGCGGTGCGCGATGCGGCAGGTAGCCGCGGTCGCCCTTGTATGGTTCCTCGGGAAATTTCCCCGCGTACTCCGTGAGCGAATCCTCCGGCACCTGAAGCGCCAGATGCGGGACGGTCGTCGGAAAGTAGAGGAAGAACGGACGCTCCCTGTTTTCGCGGATGAACTCCATCGCCTCGGCACTGATGAGATCGGGCGCGTACTCGGTGCCCGAAAATTTCTCGTAGCTCGCCGATGCGTTCACGTCCGCGTCCTCGGGGAGTTTCTGGTGCGCGGAGAATTTCGGATTGTCGAGCGCGCGCTTCGTGTCGTTGTCCCAGAGATGCGTCGGGTAGTAGTTGTGCGCGACGGCCTGGCAGTTGTAACCGAAGAAACGGTCAAAGCCCTGCTTCAGCGGATCGCCCGTCGAGCCGACCGGACCGAGGCCCCACTTTCCAAAACCGCCGACCGTGTAGCCGACTTTTTTCAGCGCGAGCGGGAACGTGAGTTCGCCCGCGGGCACGGGCGTCTGCCCCTCGTCCCACTTCGGGTCGAACGCCTTCGCCTGCCGGTTGTCGCGGATGAATGCGTGGCCCGGGTGCTTGCCTGTCATCAGCACGCAGCGCGACGGCGCGCACACATTGTTGCCGGCGTAGTGCTGCGTGAGCTTCATGCCTTCCGCAGCGAGGCGGTCTATGTTCGGCGTGCGGATTTTTTTCTGACCGAAAGCGCCGACATCGCCGTAGCCGAGATCGTCGCAGAGGATGAAGATGACATTCGGCTTGCGGTCTGCGGCGCGTGCGATGGCAGGTGCGAGACAGAATGCGAGGAGGAGGCGGAGGAATTTCATGCGGGTGCGCGAAATGAGACGGACGGAGTCGAAAAGTCGAGCACGGCGCAAGACGGGGCTGCAGAGTGATGCTGCTTGCCGCGATCCGCCCGCGTGCTAGACCCACGCGCAATGTTGCAACATCTGATCGAAGTCTGGTTTCACTGGGTCCACGACTGGGGCTATGTCGGCGTCATCATTCTGATGGCGATGGAGAGTTCCATTTTCCCGGTGCCGAGCGAGGTTGTCATCCCGCCCGCGGCGATCCTCGCGGCGTACGGCGGGCAGGATGCACACATGACGCTCACAGGCGTGGTGCTCGCGGGCACCTTCGGCTCGTGGCTCGGGTCGGCGATCACGTATCTCGTGGCGCGGGTCGTCGGGCGGCCCTTCATCGCACGCTACGGGAACTATGTCTTCCTCCCGCCCAAGAAGGTCGGGCGGGCCGAGCGGTTCATGCACCGCTACGAGTCTGGCGGGATTTTCTTTGCGCGGCTGCTGCCGGTGATCCGGCACCTCATCTCGATCCCCGCGGGCATCATTCGGATGAATTTCGCGCGCTTCAGCGCGCTCACGATCATCGGTTCCGCGATCTGGTGCGGCGTGCTCGCATGGCTCGGCGCGCGCGTCGGCGCAAAGCTCGATGCGAAGGAACTCGGCGCCTTGCAGAAGGGCATCGGCGTGGATCTCGGTGGCCTGATCCGCGCGGTGAAGCACGAAGCAGTCTGGATCGTCATCGCGATCCTTGCGGTGTGCATCCTCTACTTTGTCGCGATGCGGATCACGGCGCACCGCCACGCGGACGAGGCGAAGCACTGACGCAAGCCCAGCACCCGACGCTCAAAGTCCCAACCCCGGCGGCATGCCCATGCCTCCGGTGATCTTGCCCATCTCGGCCTGCATCAGCGCACGCCCTTCCTCGATGGCCTTTTGCACGCCGGTGAGCACGAGGTCTTCGAGCATCTCCACGTCGTTCGGGTCCACCACGTCCTTGCTGATTTTGATCGAGAGCACATCCCCCGCCCCGCTCGCGACGACGGTGATTTTTCCTCCGCCCGCCGTGGCCTCGACGGTCCGCTGGCCGATTTCCTCCTGTGCCTGCTGCATCTGTTCCTGCATCTTCTGCGCCTGCTTCATCATCTTCTGGATGTTCATGGTCGGTGGTATTTTTTGGTTGTGCGCAAATGAATCAGCCCCGCCCGCGCAATGTCGAGCGCGACGTGCGGCCCCGCGCTTTCAGC
>JANXZI010000779.1 GCA_025355595.1 Spartobacteria bacterium | reverse complement strand
GGCAGAATTGTTTTGGGTTTTGTTCGTTCAATCCCTTCGGCCCGATGGCGAGGAAGCCCGTCGCGACGAGATGCTCGGTCTTCTGTTTGTCGTTCGACGCCGGCAGCAGATCGCCCGCGAGCTGCTCGCGCAAAAATTGATCATACGGCTTGTCGTGATTGAATGACGCGATGACGTAATCGCGGTACCGCCAGGCGTGTGGGAACGCGATGTTCACATCCTTCCCGCTGCTCTCCGCATAGCGCGCGACATCGAGCCAATGGCGACCCCAGCGCTCGCCGAATTGCGGCGACGCGAGCAGCTTGTCCACCCACTTGCCGAGCACGGCCTGTTGCTGTGCGCCGCTCGTGCCCGAGGCTTTCCAGTCGGCAAAAAACTGCCCGACATCGAGCGGTGACGGCGGCAGGCCGATGACATCGAAATAGATCCGGCGCAGCAGAGTCGCAGGATCGGCATCACCGACCGGCTTCAGATTTTTCGCCTCCAGCGCAGCGAGGAGAAATCGATCCGCGTCACCATGGGCCCACGCGGAATTCTTCGGCGTGGGCACGGTCTGCGGCTTCGGTACCTGGAATGACCACCAGTTCTTCGCGTCCTCCTTGCTATACTTCTTCACCACCTTCGCCGCGCCCTCGCGAGGATCGGGCGCGCCCATTTTCACCCACGTCTCGAAGTCCTTGATGATCGCCTCAGACAGCTTGCCGCCGCTCTTCTCGGGCGGCATCGCGAAGTCCTTGTTTGTGTAGCGGATCGCCTCGATCAAAATGCTGTCGCCCAGATTTCCCGGCACCACCGCGGGGCCGCTGTCGCCGCCGCGCCGCGCGCCATCGCGCGTGTCGAGCACGAGGCCGCCCTTGACCTTGTCCGCTTTTTCCGAATGGCACTTGTAGCATTTCTCCGAAAGCACAGGCCGGATTTTCTTCTCGAAAAAATCAATCTGCTCCGCCGTGGCCTTCGGCTCCGCAGCCGGCTGGATCGCCGGCTCGTCGGCCTTCGCGATTTTCTTTTCCGAATCAATGGCGGCCCAGAGAGCGCCGGACGCGGCGAGTGAGATCGGGAGGAGGATGCGCAGGTTCATGACGATGGCGTTTCAACCTCCGCAGACGCGACAAGTTGCTCGCAAATTACACGCATCTCACGCACAGCATCGCGCATGATTTCCGCTGATGTCAGGAAAACAAGTGAGCGGATTCCTTCCTTTTTCGACGAACCTGGCACGGACATGCAGCCGCAGGCGACCCCCGAGCATCTCCGCATCAGCGAGGAGGCGCGCCGCGAGGCGAATTGGAAACGCTGGGGCCCGTATCTCAGCGAGCGGCAGTGGGGCACCGTGCGCGAGGACTACTCGGCGGATGGAAATGCGTGGCGCTACTTTCCATTCGAGCACGCTCGCTCGCGCGCATACCGCTGGGGCGAGGACGGGCTCATGGGCATCTGCGACCGGCAGGCGAGGCTGTGCTTCGCGCTCGCGCTATGGAATGGGCGCGATCCGATCCTAAAGGAACGCCTCTTCGGCCTTGCGAATGGCGAAGGCCCGCACGGCGAGGACGTGAAGGAATGCTACTGGTATCTCGACGCCACGCCGACCTCGTCCTACCTCCGGGCGCTCTACAAATATCCGCACGCCGAATTTCCCTACGCGAAGATCCGCGAGGAAAATGCGCGCCGCTCTGGAAAGGATCGCGAGTATGAGCTGGCGGACACGGGCGTGTTCGATGGCGAGCGCTACTTCGATGTCACCGTCGAGTACGCGAAGTCCTCGCCGGAGGAAATGCTCATCCGCATCACGATCGAAAACCGCGGCCCGGAATCCGCGACGCTCCACGTCCTGCCGACGCTGTGGTTCCGCAACACTTGGAGCTGGACGCCGAATGCCGAGCGCCCGTTCCTGCGGCAAGTCGGCGCGCACTGCATCGAGGCCGCTCACGAAACACTCGGCGCCTACCGCTTCGTCTTCGAGGAGGAGGCGCCCGTGCTTTTCACCGAAAACGAGACGAACATCGCGCGGCTCTACGGCGGGCAGAATCCGCAGCCTTACGTGAAGGACGCCTTCCACGATCACGTCATCCACGGCGCGACGAACGCCGTGAATCCCGCGCAGACCGGCACGAAATGCGCCGCGCACTACGTCATCGATCTTCCGCCCGGCGGAAAGAAAGTGCTGCGCTTTCTCCTCGGTGATTCGCTCGGCCTGCCTCCCGTGGCCTTCGGAAATTTCGACAGCACATTCGCCGAGCGACGATACGAGGTGCATGATTTTTTCACCACGAAATGCGCGCCGGGGCTCGGCGACGAGGAGCGCAACGTCCTCCGGCAGGCCTACGCGGGCCTGCTCTGGTCGAAGCAATTCTACCACTACGACGTGAAGCGCTGGTCGGACGGCGATCCCGCGCAGCCCGCCCCGCCCGCGGAGCACGCCCGCACGCGCAACTCCGACTGGCGGCACCTCTACAACGCCGACATCCTCTCGATGCCCGACAAGTGGGAATACCCGTGGTACGCCGCGTGGGATCTCGCCTTCCACATGATCCCGATGTGCCGGATCGATCCCTATTTTGCCAAGGGCCAGCTCCTCCTGCTCCTGCGCGAATGGTACCTGCGCCCCGACGGCGCACTGCCCGCGTACGAGTGGAATTTCTCCGACGTGAACCCGCCCGTCCACGCGTGGGCCTGCTGGCGCGTGTACAAAATCACCGCCTCGCGCGGCCATCGTGACACGGATTTCCTCGAGCGCTGCTTTCAAAAGCTGCTCATCAATTTCACCTGGTGGGTGAACCGCAAGGATGCGCAGGGGCGGCACATCTTTGGCGGCGGCTTCCTCGGCATGGATAATATCGGCATCTTCG
>JANXZI010000762.1 GCA_025355595.1 Spartobacteria bacterium | reverse complement strand
GAAAGCACCGAGAACGACAGCAAGCGTGGCCAGAAAACTTTGCTGCCTCTGTTCCCTCTCGTCTCCTCCGTCATGTCGGGTAGTCGGCACGATCATTTCTCCGGATTCCACTTGTGCACGAGCCCTTTGAACACACCGCCCAACTCGTACAGTTTCTTTTTGTCGTGGACCATCTCGCCGCGCGTGATGCCGGTGATGGCGTAGTCTTTCCGCAGGTAAATCGCCTGCTCGGGGCAGACTTCCTCGCACATGCCGCAGTAAATGCAGCGGATCATGTCGATTTTGAATTCGCCCGGGCGCTTCTCGACTTTTTCGAATCGTTCGCCGGCCGGAATTTCCTCGGGTGTGATCGTGATCGCACGCGGCGGGCAGATGAATTCGCAGAGCTGGCACGCGACGCAGCGCTCGCGATCGTGGTCGTCCTTCACGAGCGTCGGCGCGCCGCGGTAATACTCGGGCAACTCGGCGTCCCACTTCTCCTCGGGATACTGCATCGTCACCTTCGTCTTGCCCTGCAGCATCTTCTTGAAATGCCCGAAGGTGATTTTCAACCCGCTGATGATGCTCGGCAGGTAGGCCTTTTCCTTCAGTGTCAGCTCGGGACGTGGGACGACGTAGGCCATGGCTAGGAGAGGAGGAAACGTCCAACGTCCAACGTCCAACGTCCAACGTTCAAAGGCGCGGCGGATGCCATGCGATGTCCGAATGTCGAACGCCGCGCGCGGGCGAATGCGGCGGGCATTGGACGTTGGACGTTGGACGTTGGACGTTGGACGTTCATTTGCTGGTGAAAGCGATGATCGCCGCGGTGAGAATGATGTTCGCGAGCGCGATTTCGAAAAGGTAGAGCCAGCCGAGCTTCATGACTTGGTCGAAGCGGAAGCGCGGGAGCGTCCAGCGCACCCAGATGAAGAACACGAGCAGCACGGCGACTTTGCCGAAGAAGCAGGTGATATTGATGAAGCCGAGCAGCCAGTGCGGGAGTTCGCGCAGGATCGCGAGGCCGCCGTTGCCGTCGCCATCGGGGATGCCGGGCATGTGCCAGCCGCCGAGGAAAAAGACGACGATGAGCGAGCTGCCGACGATCATCGCGGTGTATTCGCCGAGGAAGAACAGCGCGAATTTCATCGAGCTGTATTCCGTGTGGTAGCCGGAGACGAGTTCGGATTCCGATTCCGGCATGTCGAACGGCAGGCGGTTCGTCTCGGCAAAAACCGAGATGGCGAAAATGATGAAGCTGATGCCGAACGGGATGAGCAGCAGCCAGCTTTGCAGGCTGAGTCCGTGGCCCCAGAGGGGCAGCAGCGTCCAGCCGTTGTCGGCCTGGTTTTGCACGATGTGCGACATCTGCATCGTCCCCTGCGCCATGAGCACGGGGATGATGGACATGCCCATCGAAAGCTCATACGCGATCATCTGCGAACTGCTGCGGATGCCGCCGAGAAAGGGATACTTTGAGTTCGAAGCCCAGCCCGCGATGACGATCGCATAGACGCCGACGCCGGTGACGGCGAAGACGCCGAGCACGCTCACGTTCACATCCGCGATGACCATTTTCTGCCCGAAGAGGCTGCTGCCAAACGGCACGAACGCGAGTGACACGAGCGGTAGCATCGCGAGGCACGGCGCGAGCCAGAAATAGAACTTCTTCACCCCGCCGGGCGTGAAGTCCTCCTTCAAAATGAACTTCACCGCGTCGGCGATCGGCTGTCCGAGGCCGCCGAGGAAAAGCTGCAGATCTTTTTTGAAACCGAGCAGCGTCGTCGGGAAGCCGGTGCGGTTCGGCCCCACGCGATCCTGGATGGCCGCGCTCACGCGGCGCTCGGCATAGACGGTGTAGCTCACCATCGGCAGCACGACGAAGAAGATGACGAACACCGCCTTCGCGACGGACCAGATGAGCATCGCCCACGGTATGGAGTTAAAGAAATCCATCGTCAGATTGAGGATTGCGTCCGCTCACGCGCGACGTGTGCCTCGCGACTTTGCCCCGTAGGGGCAAAACAACAGTAGCCGTGGGTGACGAGTCTTCGAGGAACCCACGGATCGAAAAAAATGCGAAAGCGCTGCGTAGCAGCGCAACAAAACCGCGAGACGCGCGCCGTTGTGTCGCCGCTACGCGGCTGTGGATTTTCAAATCACGATCCGTGGGTTCCTCGCTTTGCTCGTCACCCACGGCTACTATTGTATCGGCGCTACGCGCCGACGAAGCGTGACGGAGGAACACTGGCATTGGATTGGATTTGCCGAAGACCATCGTCACAGCGTTGGAAGGCTTGGTGGGACGAAATAACCTGCGCTGACCGGCACCTCGCGGTTGTTCAAATCCACGCCGAGGTCGCCGATGCGGCTCAGCGTGAGTCCGACGAGCAGCGGCGTCTCCGCGACCATTGCCTTGAAGACGTCCTCAAGGCTGTGCAGTCCGTTCGAGCCGCTGATGGCGAGGATGAGGTCGCGCAAAATTTCCCAGTCATCACGCGCGCTGCCGGGCGGATTCACCGCCTTGTTCAGGCGCTGAATGCGGCTCTTCAAATTGATCATCGATCCACGCTTCTCAGACGGCGCGCTCGCGGGCAGGACGATGTGCGCCTTTTCGGTCGTGGCATTCGGCAAAATATCGAGCGCGACGAGCGCATCGAGCTTCGCGAGATCATCGGCGGTGAGTCCTGCCTTCGTCGCGTCCTCGCCGATCGCGAGCAGCGCGGTGATTTTTCCGTCGCGAATGCCAGCGGCGATTTCGCCCAGCTTTCCAGTCGCAATGCCGAGCAGTTTCGCGCCGGTCGTGTTTGGATTGCGATCCGCCGCGATGAGCATGCCGTCGGCTTCGCCAGTGCGCGGGAGAATGTCCACGACGCTTGCCTTCAGCGCAGCGGCAAGACGACTCACAAGGAAGAGTTCCTCGTTCGTCGCGCGACCGCTCGCGAGGATGGCGACCTTGCCGGAATTTTTCTGCAGCGCCTCGGCGGCGAGATTGATCGCCTGCTGCCAGCCGGGCTTCGTCTCGCCGAGTTGCGGGCGCACTTCCGGCGCGGTGAGGCGCTTCGGGTCGGCGACAAATTTGAAATTCAGCCGGTGCGAATCCGGCAGCCACGGGCCGTTCACTGCGTCGTTGTCGCGCGGCGTGATGCGGTAGATACGGTTCTCGCGTGTGCCGATGGTGATGTTGCTGCCGGTGCCGCAAT
>JANXZI010000504.1 GCA_025355595.1 Spartobacteria bacterium | reverse complement strand
CGTTGTGCTCCGCGGGCATCTGCCGAGCAGTGTGCGCGCCGCCATCCGCGCCGCCCTGCCCAAGCCGGACGCGCCGCCCTGGGATTCCATTTGGAAACACTGTAAATGACCCACACGCCCATTTGCCCAATTCCTGCGGTTTTGGACAGCGTGCGCGACTTAGCGCCAGCCGTGACGGAAAAGCGCGATGGCACCCCCCGCGAGGCTCCGCGAGGGGTACGCCTTTCGCCCGCGAGAATCTTCACGGCGGCAGAAATCGCCCGCGCGCTCGGCGGCATCACCAAGCAGGCCGTGCTGGCCCGGCTCAAAGGCATTCCCTCAGACGACGCAAAAGACGTGCGCGGACAGCGCGCTCAGGCATGGCGGGTGGAATCGCTCCCGCCAGCACTCTTTTCCGAGCTGGAGGCCCGCTGCTCTCTACCCGACGGCACGCGGCGCTTTCGCACCGTCGGCGATCTCATCGCGAACATCCCCGCAGGCCGCATCGTGCTTACGGAGGGTTTCCCAGAGGACGCACTGAAGCTCGCCGAGCTGAAGGTACAAGTGCTCGCGCCGCTGCTGGCAAGGCGCGCACGCACTGGCGCACCGCTCGCGGTCGTCGCGCGACACGCCAGCGGAGGATTCGCGGCCACGATGCCGGGCCGCAAGCCGAGCCTGCGCACCATTGAGGAATGGGCACGCGTCGCAGAGCGGCGCGACAATGGCCGGTGTGCGTTCGACCGCGCCGCGCTCTATCTTCCCGAGACGCCGCCGGTCGCTGGCGAAGGCATCGAGGCCGATGCCTTTCTCTTCCCATCGCTGGAGGCGTTCATTCAGGAATGCGCCATTCCGCTGCCAATGGCCCAACAGCCTCTCCTCTGGCACGCCGCCTTTGCCGACTTTGAAAGCGCCGTGGCGGACGGGCTTCACGAGGCGGCGACGCGACGCGCGGCCATCGAGCGCCTTGCGCACCCCGCCTCTCCACTCTACCCGCAAACTGCAAAGGCACTGCTCCGCGCGTGGAGTGCAAAGTTTCCGCTTTGGGCGGACGGCGGGCGCACGCCGGATGCTCTCGCCGATCTCCGCCGCACGAACGCAGGCCGCCCGGAAAAGTTTTCACTAACCCGCGCGGAGAAGCTCGCGCTGCGCCGGCACCGGCTCGAAAAAGGTTCGGTTGCCAACGCGATCTTGTTCTTCCTCGGCGACCCCGCCTGCACACCGGCCACGAGGGCGTTGATCCTGGCCGTGAAGGATGACGCGGCAACAAACGGGTGCCGCCCCCAGTGGCCAAAATCCATCTGCCGCGCCGCGCACGTTACAAAGGAAGAGGACGCGGAACATCGCGGACCGAAGGCACGTCAAGGCGTCGAGACGAGCGACCGGCGCGGAAATTTTTGGGTGGACGAGGACGGCACAAAGCGGCCGTTCGCGCCGAACATCATTTGGGAGTCAGACGACATGAGCAGTAATGAGCCGTGTCGTTTCGTCGATCCGGAGACGGGCATCACTCGCGGCGGCCGACAGATTCTTTTCACGATGGATGTTCACAGTGCCGCATGGCTCGGCTGCACGGCTCTGGGCCGCGAACGCGACGCCTACCGCGTGGAAGACATCGCGGATCACATGCTTGCCCTGGTGGACGTACACGGTTTGCCGCTCGCGTGGCGGTTGGAGCGCGGTGTCTGGGAAAGCAAATTCACCGACGGCATTGATGTGAGCGATCTCACAGGCAGGGCGGACGAAACTTGGGGCGGATTGGCACCGTTTATCCACCTCGTCCGCGCTTTCAAATCCAAGAGCAAGGGAACGATCGAAGGCAGCTTCAATCACCTGCAAAATCTCATCGCGCACGCCTCAACCAGCATCGGTCGTTTCCGCGGCGAGTTTGAGGAAGGCACACGGCTCATGCTTGCCGCGCAACGTGCCACGGCCCTCGCGGAGAAGCACCGCACGCCAGAGGCCATCGCCTCCGCCGCTGCAGCATGGCTTCCTTTTTGGGCGATGGATTCGATGGGAGATGCCTACGCGCAGGCGTGCGCGCTTTTCAATCAACAGGCAAAGAAGCGCCGGATGCACGGGAACAAGCATTGCGTCCCCGAAGACCTTCACCGCACCGCGGAGAGCAAGAAATGCCCCGACTCCGAACGCTGGCGCTTCCTCCCCGTGAAGCGAAAAGCCACGGTCAAAAATGGAGCGGTGGAATTTCAAGTTGAGCACTACCCGATGCCGTTCCGGTTCCGCGTGAACGGAGGCACCGAGGGGGTTTTTCTGGAGAGCGGGCACCGTGTCCTCGTGGCCTTCCATCCCGGTCATCCGGATCAGGGCTGCCACATTTTCAACGGCGAACTCGGCTCACTCAACCGGGACGGCTTGCGGTT
>JANXZI010000748.1 GCA_025355595.1 Spartobacteria bacterium | reverse complement strand
CACCCGGCGCGCGCGGCGATGTATGGATTCCTGTCTTCGAGCAGCGCGGCGACGGCGGGCACGGCTTTTGCGCCCTGTGCCTTCAGCCGCGTGAAGCCGCTGTTGCGCACGTTCACCGCGGGGCTTTTCAGCGCGGCGATCTGGCCTTCGATCGTCGTGAGATCGATCTTCGGCACGACGGAGCGGAATCCTTTCGGTGCGATGCGGTAGATCGATCCGGTGAAGCGATCATCGCGCGTGCCGTGTCCGCCCACGCCGGGATCGAACCAATCCGCCACGTAGATCGCGCCATCGGGCCCGATGCACACATCGCTCGGCCGGAAGAGCGTCTTGAGTTCATTCGTGATGCTCCCGCCGCCGCCGAGGAAATCCGATCCCGCAAATTCCTTCTCCTTGTTCGACGTCATGAAATCGAACCGCTCCATCTTGAATCCCGCGCCGTCCGGCTTCGGGAAATATCCGAAGACGACATTCTTCCCCGCCTCGCACGCGAGCAGCAGGCCGTTCCATTTTTCGCCGAGCGCGCCGTTTTCATAAAAGGCCACGCCCGTCGGCGAGCCGCCGCCGTACACGTCGCCCGCGGGCATCGTGCCGGGATCTTCCTGCCGCCACTCTGCGACGGGCGTCGTCTGGCCGGGGCGCATGTCGGCCTTCCACGCGCGCTTGCCGTCGGCGCTCGCGAAGCCCGCATTGCCGCCCTCGATGAGCGGCGTTACGCGGCACGCTGGCGGATCGTCGTTGTCGCTTTGAAAAATATCGCCGAGCGAAGTGACCGTCTGCTCGAAGCTGTTGCGATAATTGTGCCCCATGATTTTCACGCCCGTGCCGTCGGGATTCATGCGCGCGGTGAAACCGCCGATCCACACGTTGCCATCGTCGCTCTTCATGCCCGCGATGGTGCTCGGGTCCACGACCTGCTTGCCGTTTTGATGCACATACGGGCTGCCCATGCGGAATGTTTTCCCAGACTTGTCCGTGAACTGCGCGCCCGTGTTGCCGTGGTTGAAATACCAGAGCCCGTCCGGCCCCGCGGTGAGGCTGTGCAGGCTGTGATCGTGCTGGCGGCCATTGAAACCCGTGAGCAGCACCTCGCGCTTGTCCACCTTTGGATCGAATTTCCCGTCACGGTTCACGTCGGTGTAAACGATCAGATCCGGCGGCTGCGAGACGATCACCTTGTTGTCCAGCACCGCGACGCCGAGCGGCGCTTCGAGATTCGTATCCTGCACAAAGACGGTCGCCTTGTCGGCTTTGCCGGAGCCTGTGCTGTCTTCGAGCACGACGATGCGATCTCCTTCCTTGCGGCGTCCTTTTTTGCCGCGGTAGTTCACTCCCTCGGCCACGTAGAGCCGGCCCTGCGCGTCGAAGTCCATGTTCGTCGGATTGTGCAGCAGCGGCGAAGTCGCCCACAGTGTGACCTCAAATCCCTCCGGCACGGTGAACATTTGCGGTGGCACAAAAGTCGGCAAGGCACTCTCGGTCTCGATGACTTTTCCTTTCGGCTTCCCGCCCTTCGCCGTCTCCCCCTTTGCCGCAATGTGCCCCGGCATCTGCGTGAAGACGAAGAAGCGCAATTTCGCATCGCTCGCCGCGTTCTTACGGATCATCCCGCCGTCATCAATCGCCACCTTCGCCGTAAACCGCTCCACGCCCGCGGGCAGATCGAATGCAATCACCGACGGCCCATGCGTGCCGATGCCGTTGGCGAAGGTCTTCCTGTCCACCAGCAGCGGGCCACCCATCACGTTCTTGCCCACATACGCCTTGCCCGATCCCGCCGTCGCGGACTTCCATTTCAGCGAAGTGAGATCCTTCACCGTACCATCCGCCATGATGAGCTTCGGCTCCAGCCAGTCGGCCCAGTCGCAGCTCTTCGATCCTTCGTCCGACACCATGAGGAAAAGTTCCTTCGCGCCCTTCAGCGGAGCGTCCACGTCGAGGATGCGCGGCTTCGTCTTGCTCGTCATCACCGCGGTTTCAAAGGCGGGCTTCGGGACATCGGCGGCAAATGCCACAGCGGTCCATGCAACGAAAGCAACCAGCGGAAAGGCACGGCGGAATGGGAAAAGCAGTCGGGCAATCATGGAACGTCAGGAAGGAATGGGATGCCGCGAAATAGGAGCAGGAGTCCCCTGCCACGCGAGCAAATTGCGAGGACAGGGTTCACGCATCAAAAACTCTGCGTGAAGGACACTGCTGGCTCCGCGCTCAACTTCTAACCTCGAACGTCTAAGGAACCGCTGATTAATTCGGAGTGACCGCGAAAAGCACGAAAGGTGCGAAAGAGATGAGGGGTCTTCTCCTGTTTTTCGCCACTTTCGTGCTTGTTAGTATCGGGGTCGGAACTGCCTGACATCGCGCGCGCTTCATCTCAAAAAGGTGGATCGATCGGAAGGTGGATTGGAGCAGCAACGGACGACGAAGAAATATTTCAACAGAAAAAATCCCTGCGCCGTTTTCGCGGGTGCGTCGAGTTCCCCGTCCCCCGATCGCGAAAATCTTTCCTCCATGTGCGCGATCACGCAGGTCGCAGCCTCGCTCGGACCCGGCTGACGCAGTCTGGAGGGGCCGGTTCCCTCGTGCCGATCACATTTTCTCCGATTCATACGCGCAGTTCCCGCTGATGCGCGAATCCATCACTACCATGAACATCACCACCACACTCCGGAAAAGAATTGCCATCCCCGTGCTTTCACTCGCCGCCATCACTTTGCTGGCCGGATGCTACGTCGAAGAAGGGCCGCGATACCATCGCC
>JANXZI010000683.1 GCA_025355595.1 Spartobacteria bacterium | reverse complement strand
CTCCAGCTCCCGAAGCTCGATGCGCAGGACATCGCGAACGGCCTCGTCTCCACCGGGCAGGACGGATTGAGACTGGAGTTCTCCATGCTCCGCATCGCGCGAAATGATCCCCGCGAACAGCCCTTCATCCGCCTGCTTCTCGGCGCGGAAAAAGATCTGGCCGATGCGAAGGGCCCGCTCGTGATTCCCGTCTTCGGCCAGGGCCGCGCGCTCTTCGCGCTCATCGGCGACGGCATCCGGAACGAGACGATCGACAAGGCCGCAACCTTTCTCATCGGCAAGTGCTCGTGCGAAGTGAAGGAGCAAAACCCCGGTTTCGATCTGCTGCTCGCCGCGGACTGGAAGGCGCTCCTCGCCGCGCAAAACGCAGGCATCCCCGACCTGCCGACGATGGCCGAGCTGACGAAATCCGCGCCGGTGAGCGTGACGATCTCGGCAGGCAGTCCGCCTGCAAAAGCTGGTGCTGAAAATGCAGCACCTCGCACAAGGCTTGTGCCGCTCGCTGTCGCGCTTGGCGTCGCCGCGCTGCTCGTTTCAGTGTTCGCGCTGCGGCGTGCAAAGTAGGCAAGAGTGGCTCACCTACTTCGCGCGCGCTTTGTGCTCGTGTGCGCCCCGCGCGGAGGTGCAGGATTGCCGTCTATGCGCGTCCCCCTCACGCTCCTGCTGTGCGCCGTCGCGGTGCTCCAAGCCGAGCCGGTTCCGGTGGTGACCGACGTGGATCTGCAGCCGCTCGCCGCGCACGCGCGACGGGTATTCGAGGCGGCGGATTTTCTCGGCGATCCGTTTTCCGCGGAGCAGCGCGAGGCGGTGGAGGCTGCGTCGCGGCTCACGGATCGCGCGCAGGCCGTCGCGAAAATTCAGGCCGTGCTCGATGCGCGCGCGCTGTTCGTCGTGAACATCAACCCCGAGATGCGGGTGAAGGCGATACAGGGCCCGGCGAAGGCAAACGCAGTCGAGCAGGGCTGGCGGCTTTTCCTCGTGAAGGTGATCAACGAGGCGGGCGTGACGGCGCCGCTGCGCATCCGCAGCCCGCAGGCGCAGCCGGTTTTCAATTCCACCGGAGCCATCCCCGGAAAGAAACCGCTGCCCATCGGCGAGCCACCGTTCGCGGAGCGCTGGACGGACATCGAGATTTTCACGAAGCCGCCGATGAAGCCCGCGCTGAGCGGTCTCGCAGTCGAGTATGTGCTCGTCTCGCTCTTCAGCCGCGACGCGGGCAAACGCGAGGCGCGCTTTTCATTCGACGTCGGGCAGGGGACGCAGGACCTCGGCTTCCGCAGCGATTGCGACGTGCTCTTCAATTGCGTCCCGGCTCGCGCGATCACGCTCCGTGTGCGCGATGAACTCGGCGCGCCGACGACCGCGTCGTTTCTCATCCGCGATCAGGCAAAGCGCGTGCATCCCTCGCAGGCGAAGCGCGTCGCGCCGGACTTTTGGTTTCACCCGCAGATCTACCGCGCCGAGGGCGAGACTGTGCGGCTGCCGGATGGCGAATACACCATCGAGTTTGCGCGCGGCCCCGAGTCTGTCGGCGAGACGCGCAAGGTCAGCGTCGCTGCCGACACGCGCGGACTTTCCTTCGACGTGAAGCGATGGATCGATCCCGCGAAATTCGGCTGGTGGAGCGGCGATCACCACATCCACGCCGCGGGCTGCAAGCACTACTCGAATCCCAGCGAAGGCGTGCTCGCGACGGACATGGCGCGGCACTGCCGCGGCGAAGACGTGAAGATCGGCGCGAACCTCACGTGGGGGCCGTGCTTCGATTTTCAAAAACAGTTCTTCACCGGCAAAGAGGACGCCGTGTCGCAGTGGCCGTATCTCATCCGATACGATGTGGAAGTGAGCGGCTTCGGCTCGCACAAGAGCGGCCACCTTTGCCTGCTGCGCCTGCGCGACCAGATGTATCCCGGCGGCGATTCGATCGAGCACTGGCCGACGCTTTGCCTGAACACGCTCAAGTGGGCGAAGAAGCAGGGCGCGCTCACCGGCCCCGCGCACAGCGGCTGGGGCTTGCAGCCGATCGCCGAGGACAATCCTGCGCGCAACCAGCCCTACAAAGGCGCGGGCGCGATCAAGTCCGCGACGAATGATCCGTTCAATTTCATCATCCCGCCCTTCAACGGAATCGGCGCGTGCGAATACATCGTGGACGTGACGCACGAGGTGCCCGGCCCCGATGGCAAGCTCGTGCCCGCGGTGGATTTTCTCTCGACGGTGGACACGCCGAGCCTGTGGGAACTGAACATCTGGTATCACACACTGAACGCCGGATTCCGCACGCGCATCAGCGGCGAGACGGATTTCCCGTGCATCTATGGCGAGCGCGTCGGCCTCGGCCGCAGCTATGTGAAGCTCGATGGCAAGCTCACCTACGACGACTGGTGCGAGGGCATTCGCGCGGGGCGCAATTACGTCGGCGATGGAAAAAGTCATCTCATGGATTTCAAGGCAAACGATGTCGCGATGGGCGAGCACGGCAGCGAACTGAAGCTCGCGCAGCCTGCCACCGTGAAGCTCACCGCCCGCGTCGCCGCGCGGCTCGGCGAAAAAAACGAGTGGCGCGATCCCGAGATGCGCCCCGGCGATCTGGAGCAGAAGCCGTATTGGGACATCGAGCGCGCCCGAATCGGCACGGGCCGCGAAGTGCCCGTCGAGGTGATCGTGAATGGCGTCGCCGTCGCACGCAAAACGATCAC
>JANXZI010000648.1 GCA_025355595.1 Spartobacteria bacterium | reverse complement strand
AGGGGAAAAGGCCGAGGCGATGGAAGTGCGCGTAGGCCTTTTCATCAATGACGTTGTTCACCGGCAACGCCGTGTATTTTTCCGCCGGCAGCAATTTATCCGCAGGCACGCTGATCCGTGAATCGCCGACGAGCCCCATGTAGCGCGCGATGATCACGCCCTCGCCGCTGAGATTCCCGGTGCGCACGAGTCCGTCCTCGGTCACGCGCGCGATTTCCTTGTCGTTCGAGCTGAAGCTCGCGAGCCCGGTCACGTCGCGCTCGGAGCCGTCGGAATAGCGCGCTTTCACGGAGAGCTGCTGCGTCTCGGATTTTTTGTAACTGCGCTCGGGCGGCGAGACGGTGAGGCGATCCAGCGAAGGCTCGTTGTCCGCGCGATACGGCATCCCGCCGCGAATCCACTGCACGATCGTGCGATACGCTGCGGAGCTTTTCTCGATGCGTTCGCCGCCCTCATGCGGCACGGCGAGCGTGGGCTTCAGCAGCAGCAGGCTCTCCTCCGGCGACGCGGGGAAGACGCGGCGTCCGCGTGCCTCCTGCGTGATTTCGCGGTGATCGGTCTGCGGATCGAAGGAGAAAACCGTGAGGCGGAATCCGTTTTGCCCGTCGGGTTTCGCGTGGCACGCCCCGGCGTTGCACCCGGCCTTGCTGAGAATCGGCAGCACATCGCGGACAAAACTCGGCGGCTCGTTTTTTACCGCGTCCATCTTCGCGCGCACGTCGAAGACCCGCGTCTGCTTGCCGGCCTTGTCCCATTCGATCACGCGTCCGTCCTGCGTGCCCGCGAAAATGCGCGTGCCATCCGCGCTCGCGGTGATGCAGTGCAGCGCGCTCTCCGCGCCGGGCATCGGCCGCTCCTTCGCGGACTGTGATGCCTGCGTGCCATTGTGCGCCTGAAGCTCCGTGTAGCTCTGCGCATCGCCTCCGTCGCTTGCCGCAAATATCGTCGGCCCGCCCGGAATCCACACCAGCGAAGTCACCGCGGCGCCGTGTTTGCCGAGGGAATTGATGCGCTCCTTCGTCTTCACGTCCCACAGCTTGAGATCCTGATCCGCGCCGCCGCTGATGAGCTGCGTTCCCTTTTCATCGAATGCCACCGCGAGCACCTGCGCCGTGTGGCCTTCGAGCTTTGCGATTTCCTTGCGCGTCGCGAGGTCCCAGATTTTCACGAGGCGGTCTCCGCCGGCCGTCGCGAGCAGCTTCCCGTCGCGGCTCAGCGCGAGATCAAAAATCGTGTCGCTGTGCGCAAGCCATGACGCTGCAACGGCGCCCGTCGCAGTCTCGATGATGCGCACCGTTCCCTCCTCGGTCACGCGGCCATCCGCGGCGATGAGCTGTTTTCCCTCGGGCAGAAAACGCAGCGCGGCGATGCGATCGCCCAGCCCGCCGGTGATCTCGCGTTCCTGCGAAAGGGACTCGCCATTCCACATCACGATCCGGCGAAATGCGCCGCTCGCGATCCGCTTTCCGTCCGGGCTCCACGCGATGGACTGCACGGGATCGAGGTGCGCGCTCGCACGCGCCATCGCCGCAGGTTCCTGACGAGTGAGATCGTAAAGCACGACCTCATTTCCGCAGCCCACCGCGAGCCGCTTCGCATCCGGTGAGAGCGCGAGCGCGAGCACGGGGTGAAATGCGGATGGCAGCGCCGCGAGCGAGACCGTGCGCGGCGCGGAACGCTGATCCTTCAGCGCCGCCGCATCCCACGGTGCGCCCTCGGTGATCCACCGGCGGAGCAATTCGATCTGCGCTGCGGCGAGCTGCTTTTTCGGCGGCATGTGGGGATCGGCGTCGGCGGCGAGTGAGGAGAGCAGCGGGCTTTTCTCGGGCTTGCCGACGGTGAGCACCGGGCCGTCGTCGCCGCCCTTCAGCAACGTCTCGCGCGAAGTCATCACGAGCCCGCCCTTCTTTTTCTGATCGTTGTGGCACCCGAGGCAGTTCGTCTTCACCACGCGCATCGCGTCGGCGGTTTCGGCGGGTGTGAGTGCGGCACGCACAGGCAGCATGAGCAGCAGCAGCGCAAAAAGCACCGTGCTGCGACGGAGGAGGCTGTGGGGAAATTTCCAGTCGGGATTCACAAAGCTAGATGAACTGAAATGCGGGCGTGCCTTAGCCTGCATGTAGCCGCGCTGGTGAAAGCGCGGGCTGATCCTCCCGGTGCGAAAACAATGTCAGCCCGCGCTTTCACA
>JANXZI010000641.1 GCA_025355595.1 Spartobacteria bacterium | reverse complement strand
GCGTAGTCGAGCCCGGCGCTGACGCTGTGCGTGAGCTGGATCTGGCCGTCGTCGTCGGCGAGCAGCCACGTCTTTGTGCCTTGCAGCACGCCGAGTTTGCCGCCTTGGAAACGCGCGGCGTGTTCGCCATCGCGCAGCGTCTTCGTGCCGTCGTGAAAGCCGCGTCCGCCGGCTTCGATGCCGAGCATCTTCACGCTCTCATCTTTTAGAAATGGGAAGAACAGGCCGATCGCGTTACTGCCGCCGCCGACGCACGCGACGAGCAGGTCGGGGAGACGCCCTTCCTTTTCCAAAATCTGGCGCCGCGCCTCCTCGCCGATGACGCGGTGGAAGTCGCGCACGATCATCGGGAACGGATGCGAGCCGAGCGCGCTGCCGAGGATGTAGTGCGTCGTGCGGACGTTCGTGACCCAGTCGCGCATGGCCTCGTTCACGGCCTCCTTCAGCGTGCGCTGGCCGGCGGTGACGGGCACGACCTTCGCGCCGAGGAAATTCATGCGCGCGACATTCAGCGCCTGCCGCGCCATGTCCACCTCACCCATGTAAATGACGCACTCGAACCCGAACCGCGCGCACACCGTGGCCGTGGCGACGCCGTGCTGCCCCGCGCCCGTCTCGGCGATGATGCGCTTCTTGCCCATGCGCCGCGCGAGCAGGATTTGCCCGAGCGCGTTGTTGATCTTGTGCGCGCCGGTGTGGAGCAGGTCCTCGCGCTTGAGGTAAATCTTCGCGCCGCCGAGTTGCTGAGTGAGGCGTTCGGCAAAGTAGAGCGGCGTGGGCCGTCCGACGTAATCTTTGAGCAGGCCGTTCAGTTCGGTGTGGAAAGCGGGATCGGCCTTCGCCTTCTCGTATTCAGCGGTGAGGTCGAGCAGCGCCGTCATCAGCGTCTCGGGCACGAACATTCCGCCGAAGCGGCCGAAGTGGCCCTTCGCATCGGGGAGATTGGCAGTGGAAATCATGCGCGGACGCTACGTGCGGTGCGCGCCGGCGGCAACTGCGCAGTAGCCGCCGACGTGAGGAGGCGGGCACTTTTCAAATACTGAGTGCGGAAAGGGATCAGCCTGCCTCGTTATCTCGGCGGCTACGAAAATTGTAGGCGCGACCGGGAGGTCGCGGTCGCGCTTTCCCGAGCGCGCCTACGGGGATGGCGCGCACCTTGCGGAAAAACATTCCGCTCTCCGCGTTCTGGATCAGCCCGCGCTTTGACAAGCGCGGCTACGGAGATTTTCAATCGCCCTGCGGTGCGGTGCGGTGAGCGGAACCCCGGGGAGCGAGGCGAGGGGATGCCACGCGAAATGTTCGCGGAGCGGCGATCGTGCGGGCTGTGCGAATACACTGAGCGTCACGCGATGATGCGTGAAGGGATATTCGAGGGTGAGCAGTGGCGTGGTGTGCGGTGCGGTGGGGAGCGCGGGGAGTTTCCACAGGCCGCGCCAGCGTGCGCCGGTCTGCTGTTCGAGGAGGACGCGTCCGCGGCTGATTGTCCACGCGCAATGCTCGGCGAGTTCGGCCTGTTTGGGGCGCGGCTTCTTGCGCGGGAGCGAGGCGGCGGTGCCGTTTGCAAATGCGGCGCAGTGGCTTCGGATCGGGCACTTGTCGCAGCGCGGAGTGCGCGGCGTGCAGACGAGCGCGCCGAGTTCCATCAGTGCGCCATTGCAAATGCGCGCGCCCTTTTCCGGCACGAGCACGGTTGCGGCGGCCCACAGCGCGGACTGCCCCGCGGTGCTGTCGATCGGCGTGTGCAGGTCGAGCAGGCGTGCGAGGACGCGGGCGACGTTTGCATCCACGATCGGCTCGGGCAGGTCGAAGGCAAAGCTCGCGACGGCGCCCGCGGTGTAGCGGCCGATGCCGGGCAGCGCGCGGATGAGCGCGGGGTCGCGCGGCATCGCGCAATCATGGGAGTTCACGACGGTCTTTGCGGCGCGGTGGAGATTCCGTGCGCGAGAGTAGTAGCCGAGGCCCTGCCACACGGCGAGCACGTCACTTTCCTCCGCAGCGGCGAGCGTGGCGAAGTCGGGGAAGCGCGCGAGCCAGCGCGCGTAGAACGGAATCACCGTCGCGACCTGCGTCTGCTGGAGCATGATCTCCGAGACGAGGATCGCGTACGGGTCGCGCGTGCGACGCCACGGCAGATCGCGCGCCGCGCGCCGGAACCATGCGGCGAGCGCGCGCCGCAGCGGGTGGAGACTGAGCCTCAGCGAAAGCGAACGGATCGCTGCCGTGTCTCGGCGCACTCGGCGGACAGCTTGGGATGGACGGAAAGATTTTGGCACAGTTGTCGCTAGCTGGCGGGTTTCTCTTTCAAAGCCCAATCGCAAACACAACCATGCTTCCAGCCCTTCCCGCCTATCTCATTCGCGAGCACGCCGGCGTGTTCAAACTGACCGCCACGTATGACATTTTCGACGGCGCGACCGGGGAGCAGCTTGCGGTGGCGAAGGAAAAAAAGGGGACGCTCAACGCAATCGCGGGGCTCTTCATCGCGAAGCGGAATCTTCCGACGCGCGTGGATGTCCACGAAGGGAAGGACATCAGCGGGCCGGTTGTGTTTTCGCTGACGCGCGGGTTTTCCTTTTTCCGGCCGACGGTGAAAGTGCTCGCGGGCGACGGGACGCTCATCGGCACTTTCAAGTCGCGGCTGATGACGCTCGGGGGAAAATTCGGAGTGTACGATGCGGCGGGAAATGAGGTCGCGATGGTTAAGGGGAATTGGACGGGCTGGGAATTCCGCTTCCTCACGGCGGGCGGCGAGGAACTCGGCGTGGTGTCGAAAAAGTGGGCGGGGATCGCGAAGGAGCTTTTCACGTCGGCGGACAACTACGTCGTGGCGGTCCACAATCCGAATTCCGCGGCGGCGACGCTGCTCCTCGCGGCGGGGCTGGCGATTGACACGGTGTACAAGGAAGGCGGCGGCGGCGGTGGCTCCGTGCTGGAGCTTGGGGAGTAGGCGGTTTTCAGTTTCCACGCTGGCGGACGCTCGCGCAGAGTGCGCGACTTTCATGGCGAAGAAAACGAGCGACGAACCCGAGGGACCAAAACCGATCACGCTGCACACGTGTGCGATCACGGATGCGCAGGCGGTGAAGCTGCGCGTGCTTCTGACGGAGCGCGGGTGGAAATTTGAGGAGCGGCCCTACACGCTTTATTTTGCACAGAAGGATCGGCTGACGGTCGCGGTGTATGAGAAGGGGCCGAAGTGCGTGGTGCAGGGGCGGGGGACGCAGGAGTTCGTGCAGTTCACGCTCGAGCCGGAGGTGCTCGGCGAGGCGAAGCTTGGCTACGAGGAGGTTCACAATCCGGAGATGTTCACGCCGCACTTCGGCGTGGACGAGAGCGGGAAGGGCGATTTTTTCGGCCCGCTCGTGATCGCCGGTGCTTACACGGATGAGACGAATACGCGCGCGCTGATGGAGGCGGGGGTGACGGACAGCAAGCGCATCGGAAGCGATCTGCGCATCCGCGAACTCGCGAAGAAAATCCGGGAGACGGACGGTGTCTTCGTGACGAGCATCACGCTCGGGCCGGAGAAGTACAACGAGCTCTACAAGAAATTCGGCAACCTCAACAAGATGCTCGGCTGGGGGCACGCGAAGGTAATCGAAAACCTGCTCGACCTGCGGCCGGACTGCCCGCGTGCGCTGAGCGACAAATTTGCGAGCGCGTCGCTGATCAAGCGGGCGTTTTCCGAGAAGGCAAAGCACATCCAGCTCGATGCGCGGACGAAGGCGGAGAGCGATGTGGCGGTCGCGGCGGCGTCCATCATCGCGCGCGAGCGGTTCATCAATTGGATGCGCGACACGAGCCGCGACATGGCGGTGGATTTGCCGCGCGGCTCGTCGGACCCGCGCGTGAAAATCATCGGCCGCGAACTTGTCGCAAAGCTCGGGCCGGATGTGCTGAAGCGCGTGGCGAAGGTGCATTTCAAGACGGCGCATGAGGTCGCGCCCGACGATTACGCGCACGTGGCGAAGCCGTTTTTCCGGCGGCCAAAGAAGAGCGGGTGAGCTTGCGGATGCGACGGAACCGTCACTTTTTTCCCATCGCCGTATGGTGCCGCGGTGCATATCGTGCGGCGCAATTTTTTCCAACGCCCGCCTTGATGAAACGAAATTCCCTTCGCATTTTTGCAACGTCGCTTTTCGTGATGCTCGTGACATTCGCGGCAGCGGTGGTGTCGGCGCAAAACCCTCAGGTGGCCGCGCAGCAGCCGCCGATCCCGGTGGCGAAGGTGCTGCCGGATCCGCCGGTGCTCGGGAAAAAGGAGAAGCATCACAAACACGCGGACGAATTTTTCGCGGGGCCGGTCATGCATCTGGAATTCAAGTTCCAGCCCAAGGAGTGGGAGAACCTGAAGAAGGACCACCGGCGCTACGCGGAATGCACGATGATCGAGACTGCGCCGGACGGGAAGAAGACGGAGTACAAGGACGTCGCCGTAAAGCTGAAGGGTGCGGCGGGGAGCTTCCAGGGGCCGGATCAAAAGCCAGGGCTGACGGTGAGCCTGCACAAGTTCAAGGGCGCCGAGCGCTATCATGGGCTGGAGAAATTCCACCTGAACAACGGCGCGCAGGATGGCAGCCTGCTGAATGAATTCATCGGCGGCGAGATGTCGCGCGCGGCGCAGGTGCCGGCGTCGCGCTGCACGCATGTGATCGTGAAATGGAACGGACGCGACACGGGGCTGTATCTTTTCAAGGAGAGCTTCACGAAGGATTTCCTGAGCTACTTTTACGAGCGGACGGACGGCTCGCTCTACGACGGGCATTTCATTGCGGAGATTGATGGGAACCTCGAGAAGCAGCAGGGCGGCGACAAGGCCGACAAGCGCGATCTCCAGGCGCTCGCCGCGGCGTGCAAGGAGGGTGATCCGAAGGTGCGCTGGCAGAAAGTCGCGGAGCGGCTCGATGTGAACGAATACCTGCGCTGCCTCGCGATGGAGATCTTCCTCGCGCACTGGGACGGCTACAATTTTAACCGCAACAACTACCGTGTGTACTTTGACTCGAAGACCGGGAAGGCGAGTTTTTTCATCCACGGGATCGATCAGATCTACGGTGATGCAAACTGGCCCGTCATGCGCGATCCCGCCTCGCTCGTGGGTCAGGCGGTGTGGAGCAATCCCGACTGGAAGGCGCACTATCCGAAGGTCGCGAAGGCCATCTACGAGAACCTCCTGAAGCCGGTGGACTGGGAGGCGCGCATCACCGCGCAGGGCGCAAAAGTGAAGGAGGCGCTCGCGCGGGCGAATCCGCAATGGGCGAAGGATTACGACGGGCAGATCGCTGGCGCGCGCGCCCGCGTCGCCGCGCGGCTCACCTCGATCGGAAAACAATTTGGCGACATGCCGAAGCCGATCGAGTGGGTGAACAATACATTCAAGCTCGGGCCAAAGCAGTGGAACGCGCAGGGCGGAGGCGCGCTCGACGAGCAGAATGTGGACGGCAAGCCGTGCCTGCACATCCGCGCGGACAATGCCGCAGCCGCTTCGTGGCGTCGGAACGTCGTGCTCGAGCCGGGGCGCTACCGCTTCGAGGCGATCGTGAAGACGAAAGATGTCGTGCCCGGCAGCGACGAGACCGGCGACGGCGCGGGCCTGCGCATCAGCGGCGGAAAACGCAAGGGAGTGAACGGACTTACCGGCAGTGCCGCATGGCAGAAGGTCGGTTTTGAATTCGATGCGAACGCCGGTGAGACGATCCTCGTCGCGGAGCTTCGCGCGGCGAAAGGCGAGGCGTGGTTTCAGACCGAGAGCCTGCAGATCGTTCGGGTGAAGTAAGGCGGAGCGTGCCGCTCCGCACGCGCTTCATCTTTGGGGCACCTCAGAACCATCCCAAGCAGAACACGCACCGCTACCGTCACATCGCGGGATGCCCCACGCTACGCCGACACCATCCGGTGCCGGATCGCAAAGCGGGTGAGCGATGCCACATCGTGCAGCCCCAGCTTGTCCCTCACATGCTGGCGATGATGCTCCGCCGTCTTCACCGATGAACCCAGCGCCTCCGCCACCTCCTTCGTGTGCAGCCCCTCGGCCAGCATCTGCAGCACCGCACGCTCCATCGGCGACAGCGTCTTGAGCGCATCGTCCGCCTTGGAAGGCAGCAGCCGCGTAGACCACGGCGACAAATGCCTCGCGCCCGCCGCCACCGCCTTCAGCGCAGCACGCAGTTCCGGCAGCGAATCCTGCTTGCGCACAAATCCATGCGGCGACTCCGTAAGCGCCTCGCGCATCACCCCCTCGTCCGCCGACCCCGTGTAAACCAGCACGCGCACCTCCCACGGTTCATGCCTGAGGAGGCGAATCAGATGCGTCCCATTCAGCTCCGGCAGCATGAGATCCAAGATCACGATCTGCGGGCGCACCGCCCGGCACACCTTCAGCGCCTCCAGCCCGCCCCCCGCCTCGCCCACTACCTCATAGCCGCCTTCCAGATTCAGAATCAGCCGCAGCATCCCGCGCAACGAATCATGGTCATCCACCAGCACCACCGTCACTGGTGCCTCGCCTGTCCTTGCTATTTTTGATGTTGGAGCCGCTCTCATCGCATTCTGGGGTTTGTGATTCCGCGCGCACTTTCCAAAGACCACCCTCCGGCAAAACGAGCGCGCCGGGAGAACTACCTAAACCTAATGGTTCAAGGCAAGCAGGAAACCACGCAGTCGCGAAATCTTCGCATCACGAGTGAATATCCCAATCGCGCCTACCCTTTC
>JANXZI010000639.1 GCA_025355595.1 Spartobacteria bacterium | reverse complement strand
CATCGGCGATTGCAAATCGCCGCTCCTACCACAGCGTCATCTGCGCTGTCGGCACTCGGAAGTGCTCGGCGCTCAGGCCGCGCGCACCGATGTCGAGCGCCTCCTCGCGCACTGCGAAGCCGGCACGTCGGGAACTGACCTCGTAGAATTGCCGCAGTTGTTCCGCCGCCACGCCGGTGCCGCTCATGCGCTCGCCGAACTTCCCGCGATACAGTTGGCCGCCGCGGAACTCGCGGATGCGCCCGAGGATTTTTTCCTTTTGTCCCGGCACGTGGCGCGCGAGCCAGTCGGAAAAAATCGGCTCCACCGAGAGCGGCAGCCGCACGACGGTGTAGTGTGCGGTGACTGCGCCCGCTTCGTGCGCGGCGGCGAGCAGCGCGGGGATTTCGTGGTCGTTCAGGCCGGGGATGATCGGCGCGGTGAGCACGGAGACGGGGACGCCGGCGGCGGTGAGTTCGCGGATCGCGGCGAGCCTGCGAGTCGGTGTGCTGGCGCGCGGCTCCAGTTTTTTCGCGAGTTCGCCGTCGAGTGTGGTGAGCGAAATGGCGACGTTGACCGCGTGAAATTTTGCCAGCTCGCCGAGGATGTCGGCGTCGCGGGTGATGAGATGATTTTTGGTGATGAGCGCCACGGGGTTGCGGAATTCCGCGAAGACTTCGAGGCATCGCCGCGTGATCTGCAGGCGGCGTTCGACGGGCTGGTACGCGTCGGTGATGCCGCTCATGGCGATGGTCTGAGGCTCCCAGCTTTTTTTCGCGAGCGCCTCGCGCAGCAGGTCGGGTGCGCGCTCTTTCACGAGGATGCGGCTCTCGAATTCGATGCCCGCGCTGAAGCCGAGATACTCGTGGTACGGCCGCGCGAAGCAATACGCGCAGCCGTGCTCGCAGCCGCGGTAAGGTGAGCAACCGACGCGGAAGGGAATGTCCGGCGAATCATTCCACGCGAGGATGCTCTGCGTGTCGTCGCGGAAAAATTGCGTGCGGACGGGGAGCGGTTCGCCGTCGTCGTCCACAAGTGCGCCGGGCTCGATCTCGATGCGCTGTGCGTCGAAGCGGTTCGGCGGATTGATGCCTGCGCCGCGGCCGGGCGGGGCGGGGGGAAGCAGATCGTGAGGGCCGGTTTGCATCGGGGTTGTGACTGGTGACCGGTGAATAGTGACTGGACTTCAGATCACGCGAGTCTCGCGGAAAAGAGACCAGTCACTTTTCACCAGTCACCAGTCACACGCAGTGAGCACGCAGGCCGTCCGAGCCTCCGCGACGCTCCCGTTGGGACGCGCCGCCTACGAGGCCAGCGGGAGGAAGACAGTGAAGGTGCTGCCCTGCCCGCTCTTCGTCGTGACGCGGATCGCGCCGCGGGCCTCGTTGACGAGCTGCTTCACGCTGCCGAGGCCGAGGCCAGTGCCTTTGCCGGGGGGCTTCGTGGTGAAGGATTCGTTGAAGAGGCGCGGGAGGACGGTAGCGGCGATGCCGGGGCCGTTGTCGCGGACGCTGATGGCGATCATCGGGTCGCCGGGGGCGAAGCGCTCGGAGGCGACGAAGCGCTCATCCACGCCGTTGCTGAATGCGGAGAAGTCGAATTTTTCCGGGATGTCCTGCGCGATGATCTGGACACGGACGGGGGTGCTGGCGCTCTGGAGTCCGTTGAGCGCGAGATTGAGGAGGACGCGGAGGAGGTTCGTGCCGGAGATGGCGGCGTGGATGTGGGTCTCGGGTTCGCTGGTGGTGAGTTCGCAGCCTTCGGCGCTCGGGTGCTTGCTCAGCAGTTCTTCGAGGTCCACGAGCACTTCGTTCACGGCGACGGCTTCTGTGATGTCGCCGTCTGCCGCATGCAGGACGCCGAGGTAGCGGTGGGAGATATCGAGGCATCGGACGACCTGGCCGTGGACGCGGCGGATGCTGCTCTTCATTTTCTCAAACTCCTCGCCCTCGAGGCTGACGGCGTTGCCGAGCTGCTTGTGGATGAGTTCGATGAAGCCGTTGATGACGGTGAGCGGGCTGTTCAGATCGTGGAGGATGTTGCCCGCCGTGTCCCCGGCCCGCACTTCGGCTACGCTGGAATTCTCCGCCTGCAATTCCTGAAGCCGCGCGTGTGCGGACTTCAGCTCCTGCCTTTCACCGCGCTTGGCGAGCGCGTTTCTGGCGGCCTGGCGCAGCGCGGCGACGTCGAAGGGCTTGTTCAGATACTCGCTCGCGCCGAGGCGCAGCGCCTGCCGTGCGGTCTCGAGTGTCTCATACGCGGTCAGCATGATGACCTGGATGTCCTCGTCGATCTGCTTGAGTTCGCGCAGGACGTCCACGCCGGACATGCCGTGCATGAGGATGTCGAGAATGGCGATGTCCACTTTGTTTGCGCGCGCGAGCTTGACGGCCTCGGTGCCGTTCTCGGCGAGCAGGACGTCGTAGTCGGCCTTGAAGACGACCCGGAGTGACGTGCGCGGCCCCTCCTCGTCGTCCACGACGAGAAGCACGGGCTTGCGCAGGGGCGCCGGGGCAGGGCGGTTAGAAACGATATCCGGCACTGAGAGAGATGGCATGGCTGTCGAACTGGTAGGATCCTGCTGCGAGATTGGTGACGTTGCGCGTGGGGCCGTGCGCGTACTGGTAGGCGAGATCGAGATCCCACTTCTGCCACTTTTTGCCGAGGCCGAAGCTGAAGATGTGGCGGTTCGAGTCGGGCACGATGGGGTTGAAGGAGGCGTTCGGCACGCTGTTTTCACTGAAGATGTAGCCGGCGCTGGCGGAGAAGCCAGAGTCGAACTGATACGTCGCACCGAATTCATAGAAAAACGACGACTGCCAGTTGAAGGCAAGCGGGACATTGCCGGTGGCCTTGTTCAGCGTGACGGTGTCGAGCCGATCCCAATCGGTCCAGTCCACGTTCACTTCCAGGTTCCATTTCGGCGTCGGGCGGAAGCTGTAGCCGATGACGATATTCTGCGGAAAAATGATGTTGGCGGTCGCGGATTCGCGGAAGCCGCCGAGGCCGGGGAGCGTGGTGTTCGCGTGGCCGTCGAACGTCACCTGCGTCTCGCTGCGATACATGAGGCCGAAGCTGTGCATGGGATGCGGCTTCCAGAGGATGCCCGCGTTTGCACCGACGGCCCAGCCCGTGCCCTCGAATTCCAGCGCGTCGCCGATGGCGGTCGGGAAGATGCCAATCTTGAGCCCGGTCTTCGCGTAGTTCAGCGTGGGGCCGGCGGCGATGGAAAGGGTGGGCGTGACCTGCCATGACACGACGGGATTGATACTCGCGTAGGCGATGCTGCCGTGGATTCCAAACTGGCGCAGCGGCCAGTTCTCCGGATACCAGATGCCGAAGCCGTACGGCGTGTAAATGCCGAGGCCGAAGGTGAAGGCGGAGCCCGGCTTTTTCCACGTCGCGTAAAAATTCCCCGTCTCCTGCCAGCGATGGCTGATGTCGGTGGTGTAAGTGCCGCCGCCGAGGGTCGCCTTGCTGCCGAGTGTGATCGCATAGACGCCCATCCGCATGCGCAGGCCGCCCTCGCCGTCTTGCTCCGCAGGAACCGCGGTCTTCCCGACGCCGACGCCGAGCGAGAGCGCGGGCGCGTAGAGCTGCGAGATGCCGGCGGGATTGTAATAGATCGCCGAGGGATTGTCGGCGGTGGCGGTGAAGGCGTTGCCGCGAGCCGTGGCGCGCGCATCCTGATCCGCGATGCGGATTCCGAGTGCGAACGAAGCGGCGGGACAGCAGGCTGCGATGGCGCAGGCGAGCGCGATGGGTGGGGCTGATTTCATGGGTGAAGCGAAAATGAGATAGCAACTTCCCTGCCAACGCACAAGGAAAGTTCGTGCAGCGGCTCCCGTCGAGGACCCTGCGGTTTCTCATGAGGCGGGCGGGGTTGTTCTCAACGCAGAGGTGCTGAGGTGGAGTGAGAGTTCCGCAGAGGAAAAACGGCTCACCATCTGCGCCGATGCGTTCTTTTTTGAAACAGCATTCCGGCAGACCTTCTCCACCTTCAACTTTCCATGCTTATCCGGTTGCCTGACATCGCGCTTGCGGAAGGCAGGCTGCATTGAAAATAGCCCAGCGCTTCAGCGCTGGGGACCGTCGAAGGAAGAAAATAAAGTCCCGCAAGGGATGGAAGAACCGTTCTGCCGTCCCTTGC
>JANXZI010000615.1 GCA_025355595.1 Spartobacteria bacterium | reverse complement strand
GCCATCGTCTCCAGCGGACTGCTCCCCGGCGCGATCGAAATCATGGACGCACTCGCCATCCAGGCCGCCGAGGCCGCCGTCCACGCAAACTACCCGCGCGATTGCGAGGCGATGCTGATCGTCGAACTCGAAGGCCCGCGCGAAAAAGTCGCCGCCGAGCGCGTGCATCTCGATTCACTGCTCGCGAAATCGCAGCCCGTCGAAACGCGCGTGGCCGCGAACGCAGCCGAGCGCAGTTCGATCTGGAAAGGCCGCAAAAGCGCATTCAGCGCAGTCGGCAGACTGTCGCCGGATTTCATTGTGCAGGACGGGGTAGTCCCGCGTCAGCGACTCGGCGAGGCACTGCGCCGCATCGGCGAAATGTCGCGCGAAGCCGGGCTGCGCGTCGCGAATGTCTTCCACGCCGGCGATGGGAATCTGCACCCGCTCATCCTCTACAATGGCCGCGAGCCCGGCGCGCTTGCCCGCGCAGAACTGCTCGCGGGCCGCATCCTGCGCATGTGCGTGGAGATGGGCGGCAGCCTCACCGGCGAGCACGGCATCGGCATGGAGAAGCGCGACTACCTGCCCGACATGTTCAGCGCGGCGGAGATTGATTTCATGCGCCGCCTGCGCCGCGCCTTCGATCCCGATGAGATCGCGAATCCCGGGAAAATGTTCCCCGATGGAAGTGCTCCCGCGCTCGCCCAGTACGGCATCCACCCGCTCGAAGCCGCGGGCGTGATCAGCCGCGAGTAGCGCGCGATTTCTCGACGCTCCCAGTCAGCGCTCCGCCACCACCGCCCTGCTCACGCGCAGTTGCTCATGGCGCGGGAAGTAGGCCTCGATCTCAAACGTCCCGCCGCCCGCCATCTCGCGCGTGGAGATCCTGGCCGAGTACTCCAGCCGCTCGCGAGGATTGATGAAGATCACGCTCGGCTCCTTTTCGATCGGCTGATCGTCTGACCACCGCGAGACGATCTTTCCGCCCGCGGCCTTCACGATCACATCCATGCGTAGCGACGTGGGAAATTCGAGCTGCACCGGCGTCCTGCCGTTATTTACGACCGTCACCGTCACCTCGATCACGCGCGTCTCGGAGAGTCGCACCTTCGTCGGTTCCAGCTTCATGCTCATGACGAGATCGCGCCAGTTCGCGGTGTCCCGCTGCTCCTTTCCTCCCTTTCGCGCAAATGGCGACGCGACGGCCTCGGCGGTCTTTTTTCCGACGCCCTTCGTCGCGTCCCACACCGTGCCGACGCCGTTCTTCGTCTTTTGAAATGTGCGCTTCCAAAAACCCGGACGCCCGGGCGCATCGTCCGCGTGCAGGGACGCGAAACCGGCGGCACAGAGGGCAAGGCACAGCATCTTCATCGCGCAATGTGACCGCCGATGTTCGCTTGTTGCAAATGGCTTTTGCCCCCCCGAAGCTGCGCCCATGCGCCTTCCGCTACTCTGCCTCGCGATTGCCACCCTCGGATTTACCCAGCCGAGCCCAGCCATGTCGAAGAAACCGCTCATCACCGTGCGCTTTCACACCGAGGCGAACAAGAACGACAGCGACACATTTTCCATCCCGATCAATCTCCTCTACCAGCGCCGCCAGGCGTACCTGAGCAAGGTCGCGGACATCAGCGAAAAGATGATCGAAAGAATCCTGCCCTTTCCCGCGCGCGACGGCTCTTCGGGCTGCGTTATCAAGCTCAATCCCATGGGCCGCATCCGCCTCGAAAACATGAGCGGCAGCAGCCGCGGTTCGGCGCTTGTGATCTTTGTCAGCACGGCGGCCGGGAACCACCAGGTCGCGGACATGATCATCGATCGCACCGTCACCGACGGCGTCATCACCATCCCGCGCGGGCTTACGGAGCTCGAAATCGCGTTGTTGAAAAAGCAGTTCAAGGTCCTCGGCGAAACGGTGAAGCCGTACTGGCGCGACAAGCCGAAGGACCGACCGATGGAACTGCCCGGCGGACGCTTCGAGCCCCCTGCGGACCGGAACGCCGCCTACGATTCGATCTCCACCCCCGCCCCGGCGCGGAACCGCCGAAATTCCGCGCTCGATCTGCCGAGGCTCCAGGACTGATCGCTTGCTGCATGGCATATCCGGCACCAAGCCCCTCCAGTCTTATTCTTAATCTTATTCTTATTCTTAATCCCGAATTTCAGTGCAAGTGAGCGCCAGCGCAGAGGGGAGTAGGAATACGAATATGAATAAGATTAAAAGAGCCACAGCGATTTCACACGGCGGCACGGAAGCATCCCGGGACCCGTCCGAACGCGGAGGATGAACATCACCTACCCCGCACTGCTCGCCGCCGTCGCACCGACCTTTGTCGTGCTCGCGTGCGGCTTCGCGCTGCGGAGATTTCACGGCCTCCGTCCCGAGGCGGATTCATCCATGCTCACCGTCGCGGTGAATTTCCTCTACCCGTGCTTCATCGCCGACACCGTGCTGAACAGCCCCGCGCTGCGCGACGTCCGCACCGTCGCGATCGCGCCCGCGATCGGCTTCTCGCTGCTCCTGCTCTGCTTCGCGCTCTCCGCGTTCGCCGCGAAAATGCTCCGCCTGCAATCGCCGCACCCCGCGCGCACGTTTGCCTTCAGCGCGGCGATTCCAAACTGGGGCTACCTCCCGATTCCGCTCATGCAGCAGCTTTTCGGCACCGAGTCCACGGGCGTGCTTTTCGTCCATAATATCGGCCTCGAACTCGCGCTCTGGTCCGCCGGCGTCTGGCTGCTCTCGGGCAGCGGCTCGTGGAGAAAAGTGCTCACCGTCCCGTTCTTCGCGATCCTCGGTGCGATGGCGCTGAATCTCGCGCACGCCGCGGACTGGCTCCCGCGCGTCTCGCTCGGCTTCGACCTGCCCCGGCTCGGCCGCGTGCGCGGCGACCTCCAGGGGCCCGACCTCGCCCACGACAACCGCAACGGCTACGTGGCGACGGCTGGCCTCGAGATCGGCCTCGCCGCGACGAC
>JANXZI010000568.1 GCA_025355595.1 Spartobacteria bacterium | reverse complement strand
CTTGCTCGCCGGTCAAGCCGGATGCCTGCATGCGCTCTAAGGATTGCAAGACACGCTTGTAGTCCTTCGGCATGACCTTCACGAATTTCGGCACCGTCTCCTCCCAGAGCGCGAGCACCTTGAAGGCTTTCTGGCTCTTCGTGAGGTCGGCGTGCTTTTTGATCAGCGTGTAGAGCGCGTCAATTTCCGCTCGGTCCTCGACTTTTTCGAGCGCGGCCATCTGCACGTTGCAGCGCGTGGCAAAATCACCCGCCTCATCAAGCACATACGCCACGCCGCCGCTCATGCCTGCGGCAAAATTGCGGCCCGTGGTGCCGAGGACGACGACGCGTCCGCCGGTCATGTATTCGCAGCCGTGGTCGCCCACGCCTTCCACGACCGTATCCACGCCGGAGTTTCTCACGGCAAAACGCTCGCCCGCCATTCCGCGCAGGAAAAGCTCGCCCGCCGTCGCACCGTAGAGCGCGACGTTGCCGGCGATGATGTTTTCCTCGGCGGCAAAAGTGGAGCCCGCAGGCGGATAGACGATGATCCTGCCTCCGCTCATTCCCTTGCCGACGTAGTCGTTCGCGTCGCCTTCGAGTTCGAGCGTCACGCCGCGCGGGATGAATGCACCGAGGCTCTGTCCCGCGCTGCCGTTGAATTTCAAATGCACTGTGTCATCCGGCAATCCCTGCCAGTGACGCTTGGTGATCTCGTGGCCGAGGATCGTGCCGACGACGCGGTTGATATTCCGAATCGGCAGCGTGGCCGTCACTTTTTCGCCGCGCTCGATGGCGGGCTTGCAAAGGTCGAGCAGCGTCGTGAGGTCGAGCGATTTTTCCAATCCGTGATCCTGCGCCTCGGTGCAGAAGCGTCCGACTTCGGGGCCGACGGGTGGCTGGTAAAGGATTTTGGAAAGGTCGAGTCCCTTCGCCTTCCAATGATCCACCGCCTTGCGCGCTTCGAGAACGTCGGTGCGTCCGACCATGTCCTCGAGCTTGCGGAAGCCGAGTTCAGCCATGAGTTCGCGCACTTCCTGCGCGATGAACTTCATGAAATTCACCGCGTGATCCGGATCGCCGGTGAAATTTTTTCGCAGCACCGGGTCCTGCGTGGCGACGCCGACGGGGCACGTATTCAGATGGCACACGCGCATCATGATGCAGCCGATGGAAACGAGCGGCGCAGTCGCGAAACCAAACTCCTCGGCACCAAGCAGCGCCGCGACGATCACATCGCGTCCGGTCTTCATCTGGCCGTCCGCCTCGACGACAATGCGCGAGCGGAGGTTGTTCAGCACGAGCGTCTGGTGCGTCTCAGCGAGACCGAGTTCCCACGGCAGACCGGCGTGCTTGATGGAAGTCTGCGGCGATGCGCCCGTGCCGCCGTCGAAGCCCGAGATGAGCACCACGTCCGCGTGCGCCTTCGAGACACCCGCGGCGATCGTGCCGACACCGACCTCGCTCACCAGCTTCACACTGATGCGGGCGTGGCGATTCGAATTTTTCAGATCGTGGATGAGTTCCGCGAGATCCTCGATGGAGTAAATGTCGTGATGCGGCGGCGGCGAGATGAGGCCGACGCCCGGCGTCGAGCCGCGCACTTTCGCAATCCACGGGTACACTTTCGTGCCGGGAAGTTGTCCGCCTTCGCCAGGCTTCGCGCCCTGCGCCATTTTGATTTGCAGTTCCTTCGCCTGCGAGAGGTAGAGGCTCGTCACACCGAAGCGTCCCGAGGCCACCTGTTTGATCGCGCTGTTCTTCGAGTCGCCACGCTCATTCGTCCAAGTGTAGCGCGCGGAATCCTCGCCGCCTTCGCCGGTATTCGACTTGCCGCCGATGCGGTTCATCGCGATGGCAATCGCCTCGTGCGCTTCGCTGGAGATCGAACCGTAGCTCATCGCGCCGCTCTTGAAACGCTTCAGGATCGCCTCGATGGAATCCACTTCCTCGATCGGCACCGGCGTCTGCGCCTTGAAGTCGAGCAGCCCGCGCAGCGTGTAAAAATTCCGCACCTGCTCGTTCACCAGTTTGCTGTATTGCTGGAACGTCTCGTAGCTCC
>JANXZI010000563.1 GCA_025355595.1 Spartobacteria bacterium | reverse complement strand
GGCTCGGTGCCGACCTCGCGCGACACGGCGAGGATCTGCTGCAGCTCCTCGATTTTCTCGACGACCAAAATCACGCGCTTGCCGAGCTTCGTGCCGAGCAGCGCATTCTGGATCAGCGACGCGTCCTTGTAGCCGTTGCAGATGATCAGCGACTCGGGATCCTCATGCACCGAGAGTGCGGCGAGGAGTTCCGGCTTGCTGCCAGCCTCGATCCCAAAATGAAACGGCGCACCCGCTGACATGATCTCCTCCACGACTTCCTGAAGCTGGTTCACCTTGATCGGGAACACACCGCGATACACGCCCTGATATTTGAACTCCTCGATCGCCCCGGCGAACGCGCGGTTGATCGTCTCCACGCGGTTCCGCAGCAGATCATGAAAACGCAGCACCATCGGAAAAGTCAGCCCTTGTTCCTGCGCCTCAGCGACCGCGGCCATGATGTCCACCGGGGTCTTTTCATCCAGCGTCGGGAAGACTTGCACGTTCCCCTTGTCGTTGATTCCGAAATATCCCCCGCCCCACCGGTCCACGTTGTAGAGTGAGGTTGCCGCTGCGATGTCCCAGTTTTGCTGCATGTGAATTGCGCAAATATGTGAATCACGGCGCACGCGCAATACGCGTCGCGAAAAAAATGACTGCAACAACGCAAGAAGGCAAAGGAGGCTAAAAAAGTAGGCGTGGTCTTTATCCTCGCGCGGGGGAGCGCGGAGTAATGTAGGACAGGCTTCCAGCCTGTCCCGAATGGAAGCAGCGCGAACAAACAACCTCACGCGCAGCTCGCAGCCAAGGCCCCCGCTCGCCGCACGCCACCATTGCAGTCGCACGACGCGGCCGCAAACTTGCAGACGAGACAGGCTGGAAGCCTGTCCTACATTTTTCCCGCCCCTTGCGCCGTTTTGCGGCAAGACCGCAACGCGCTTCGACGCTCGCCGCTCACCGCTGGTAGATCGGCAGGAAATGATTCTTCACCGACAGCGCGAGCACGGCGAGCGCGGTCGCATACACCTTCCCACCCTGCCGCTCCTCGCCGCCGACGCCGTCCCACCAGCCTTCGCGCGACTGGATCGGGATCAGCAGATCCGCCATCTGCTTGCGCGCTGCCGCGGCGTGCTTGTCGCCACGCTGATACATGCCCTGCGCATAGTAGTATGCGGTGTAAAAAAACCAGCGGTCGCCGACACGCAGGCCGGTCTTCAGCAGCCGATCCGCCGAGACTTTCACCTCTTCGCTGTCGTAGTCGCCACAAACTTGCAGCGCGAGCAATCCCTCGGCAGTCGTCGAAGGTTCGCTGCCGCGGCTGCTGTATCCGAAGCCGCCGTAGCCACGTCCGTGATTGCCGGAATCGTAGAGCCCCTTGATGTAGCGCACGGCGAGATCGATGGACTCCTTCGGCACGTCGAGCCCCGCGTTGCGCGCCGCGCGGAGCGCCATCGTCTGCCAGCACGTCACAGACATGTCGCTGTCGCTCGCATCCGGCGTGTAGCGCCAGCCGCCGCGGTTGGATTCATTTTTCGGCACCCGCTGCGCGCGGAGGATGAGATCGATCGCTTTGCGGCAACGCTCGCGGATGAGCGCATCCTGCGCCTCATTCGTGCCCATGCCGAGCATCTCCGCGAGCGCGAGCGTGATGATGCCGTGCCCGTACATCCGCGAGCCGTCGGCCTTTCCAAAATACCCGGTCGCGTCCTGATTTTCCGGCAGCAGCACAAAGTCGAGCGCACGCTTCATCGCCTTGCCCTCCGGCGTCGGATCAGCCGGCTGATGCCCCATCGCCGCAAACGAAAGGAGCGCAAGCGAGGTCATCGTCGTCTCATTGCGGAGCCGGTTGTGAATCGCGCCCGTCGCGGGATCCTGGCAGGTGATCAGAAACTGCGCCGCACGCTTGAACGCCTCGTTCACCCGCGGGCTGTCAGCATCCTCCTGCGCAAAGACGCCGCACGTCATGGTGAGGAAAATGACCGCGACAAATGATCTCACGCCAAGGCGCAGAGATGCCAAGAAAAGCTGAGTAAGACTCCCGGAAATGCGAGCGGTGCCTTGGAGTGCGGCGGGAAGCGACAGCGCCACGCCGCTTTGGGATGGGTTTGCGCACGCAGACCCGAGCGATATTCCGCATTCCGAAGGCGGTGTCGGCGCTCGTTCCTCGCTCTGCCACCGCACTCCAAGGTACCGTCCGCACTTCTGCCGCAAGTGCGTTGGTGTTGCTTCATGGCAAACATCACTTTGTACCTTCGCGCCTTGGCGAGAGATCATTTTTTTGAACGCTGTCGCAATCATGGCCGCTTCTTGGTCTTCTCCGCGATCACACGGTAGTACGTCTCCACGGCCTGCCGGTATTCGCCGGGGATGGATTCCTGCGATCCTTTCGTGAGCTGCTCCGCGAGTTTCTTCGGCAGCTTGCCCCAGTCGCCACGCTTGAGATCGTTGGCGTTCGGCAGGGCTTTGAAATTCATCGCGGTGCCCTCGGCCTTTGCGCCGCCCATTGATTTCTCGCTCTGGCTGCCGCTCAAAAGCGAGCCCGGCTGCGGCGAGGAATTTTCCGCGCGGCTCTGGCGCATGGAATCCGCTGCCGCCTGCGCCGCCGCCGCCATCGCAGATTGCGAAGCGGATTTTCCATCACCCGGCTGTCCAGGCTGTCCCGGCTGCTGCCCCGGCTGTCCGGGTTGTCCGGGCTGCTGTCCAGGTTGACCCGGTTGCTGCCCCGCTTGACCGGGCTGCTGGCCTGGCTGGCCTTCGCCATTCGCCGCCTGCTGCGCGGTGGATGGATTCAACTGCTGATCGAGCGCATCGAGCGCGCGCGCCATCGCCTGCTGCTCGGCGGGCGAAGCGGGCGCAGCTGCCTGCTGTCCCGCGGGCTGCGCAGACGGTTGCGCGGCCTGCTGCCCTGCGGGTTGTCCGGAAGGTTGCGCCACTTGCTGACCTGCGGGTTGACCTGCGGGTTGACCTGCGGGCTGTCCCGCTGGTTGCCCCGCTGGTTGTCCGGCAGGCTGACCTGCGGGCTGTCCTTCCGGCTGTCCCGCGGGCTGCGCGTTTGCCTGGGCGCCCTGCGGCGGCTGCTCGGCGGCGGGCTGTGCGGGTTGGCCATTTGCTGCTTTGTTCAATGCGGAAAGTTCCGCCGCCAACTGTGCGTTGGCTTCGTTCACTGGAGCAGCAGCGGCGGCGGCGGACTTCGCATCGTTCAGCGCCTTCTGCGCCGCCGGGACCGCATTCTCGGCGGTCGCCGCGATCTGCTCGCCGAGTTTTGCGAGCTGCTCGCCTGCGGGCTGATTGCCCAGGCGCTGCTCATGGCGTCCGGCGCGCGCGACCTCCGCGCCAGCGTCGGCGGCATTCGCCGCGATCGGCTGCTGCTGTTTCGCGGCTTGTGCAAGCTGCGGATTTTGCTGCGCCATCGCACCGGCTTCCTGTGCCGCCTGCTGTGCTGCGGCCTGCGCCTGACGCGCGGCCTGCGCTGCAGCCTGCGCCTGCTTCGCGGCTTCGCCAGCCTGCTGCGCGGCCTGCTGATTCGCAGGCTGCTGCTCACCGCCTTTCGCGGCGGCTTGCTGTGCGTTTGCCTGCGCACCTTGCGCATTGTTCGCGGCTGCGTCGGCGGCCTTCGCTGCATCGCCGGCCTTGTTCGCGGCCTGCTGCGCGGCTTGCGCGGCCTGCTTTGCGTCGCCGGTTGCCGCGGCTTTTTCCGCCGCCTGCGCGGCCTGCTGTGCATCCTGCGCGGCGGCACCGGCTTCGTTCGCGGCCTTCGCGGCCTGCTGCGCGGCCTGCGGGTTCGCGGCGTTGTTCGCCGTTTTCTCGGCAGCTTGCGCGGCTTGCTGGGCGGCCTGCGCAGCTTGCGCGGCCTGCTTCGCTGCATCGGCAGCTTTGTTCGCGGCCTGCTGCGGAGTGTTCGGTTTCGCGGCCTGCGCCTGCGCCATCGCGGCGGCTTCGTTCGCAGCGGCCTGCGCGAGATTTTGCGCCTGCTTCGCAGCCTGCGCGGCCTTTTCCGCCTGCTGTGCGGCCTCGGCGGATTTTTCACCGGCTTTCTGATTGTTCGGCTGCTTGTCGCCGCCCTTTGCCGCCGCGTCCTGCGCGGTGGCCTGCGCCTGCTTCGCGTCGCCCGCCGCCTGCTCGGCGGCCTTCGCAGCTTCACCGGCTTTGTTCGCGGCCTGCTGCGCGTGCTGCGCGGCTTCGGCGGGAGTGCTGGCCTTTGCCATTTTCTCCGCGGACTGCGCGGCTTGCTCTGCATTTTGCGCGGCTGCTGCGGCTTCTTTCGCGGCCTTCGCGGCGTGCTGTTCCGCAGACTGATTGTTCGCAGCCTTCGCCTCAGCCTGCGCGGCCTCGGCGGCTTTCTGCGCGGCTTGCGCCGCCTGTGCGGCCTGCTTTGCGGCGTCGGCTGCGTTCTTCTGCGCGGCCTGCTGCTTTGCCTGCTCCTGCTTCGCCTGCTCGGCGACCTGCTGCGCGACTTTGCCCTCCTGCTTCGCGGCATTCTCAAGTTTCTGCGCGGCATCGGCGACGGTGTCCTTCCCGATCGTGCTCAGTTCCTTTTGCATCACGGGATTCTCCGGCACCTTCGCCTCAAGTTCCTTGAGAAGCTGCTGCGGATCCTTCTCCGCCATCTCAGCGAGCATCTGGGCGTGCGCCTGCTGCGCATCGAGTTGCTCCTTGATTCCGAGCTCCTTCTCCGCCTCGCGCATCGCGGCGCGCGTGTCGTCCGCCGGCTTGCCCTGCTCCAGTTTTTCAAAATGCTCGGCGATCTGCTTTAGCGCGTCCGCGAGCTTCTGCTGCTGCTCAGTCGCGCGTGTGAGGTCGGCCTTCTGCTGCTCGGCCGCGCTCGCGGCGGCATCCTGCAAAGCCTGCTCGGCCTTCGGCGGCGGATCCTTCAGCATTGCGAGCGCGTCATCAGCATCGCGCATTTTCTCGCGCTGTTCCTTCTGCAAAATGTCCTGCTTGTTCGCCTCGGCGCGCACAAGGTCCTTCAGCGTCTCGACCTTCTGGTTGAGCTGCTGCTGCTGCGCGATCTGCTTTTCCGCCTCGGTCTTTGCGTCCTCGGGATTCTTCTTCTCCTCGTTCTTCGCCCGCTTCTCGGTCTCCTTCTTCACGTCGGTCTGCTCCTTCGCGAGCGCGGCGGCGAGCTGGCTCACGGTCGGCGAAAGTTTCGCCAGCCGCTTGCGCGCGTCCTCCATCGCCTTGCGGAAAAGGTCGAGCGCGAGCTTCACCTGCCCGCCGATCTGCTCGGAATCCTTCCGCGCGCTCACGGGCATGTAGTCGAAATTCGCGCGCCCTCCCATCTCGCGTTCCAGCGAGCGCCACGCCTCGGTCTGCTGCGACTTCCACAGGATCTGCTGCGCATTGGCAAACACCTTTGCAAGTTCCGCATCCGACTTCGCGGGCTTCGCACGACCGAGATCATCGGGAATCATCCGCATCCGCGCCTCCAACCAGCGCCAGTCGCGCGGCGCATCCGTGCGCGACGCGAGATCGCGCAGCTCCCAGCGCTCGCTCGACGCGAGCTGCGTGAAGCCCTCCATGGCCTCCTGCAAATTGTGCCCGCTCTCCAGCACGCGAAACACCGCGTCGAGTTCGTCGAGCTTTCCGCGGATCTCCGCGGCATCCGTCCCCGGCGCGATCGCGTGCAGCGCCTCCAGCGCCGCGACGGTCTGCCGCACGTCGGACACAAACTGATTGTCCGCACGATGACGGATTTCCTCCAGGTCGCCGTTCGTCTTGAAAAGTTCGCCCGCGACTTTCCACCGCGCCTCCGTGAGCACCTTGCGCGCATCGTCGGTGAACGTCGGCTCCTTGCGGATCGGCTCCAGCGATTCCGCGAGCTTCAGCACCGCCGCATACGCGGGGCCGACATCCTGCGAGGCATCGCGCATCAGCGCGACCGGGCGCAGGCCGAACTCACGGCTCCAGTCGTTGAACGCGCGCGCGGATGACTCGATCCCGCGGTTGAATTCCCCGAGCTTCGTCATCGCAGCCTTCATCCTGTTGCCCTTGACGTCGCGTTCATTCGGCATGGTCTTCGTGAGCCCCTCGCGGTGCCGCTGGAGCTGGTAGAGCGCCGCCTTTGACCGCTCCTTTCCGTATCCCGCGCGCGTGCCCACCGACGCGAGGATGTCCTCGATGACCTTCGCCTGCGAAGCCGTCACCTTGAGCCTGCTCGACAGCGCCTCCCACTGCGCGTCATCCTCCTTGGCGTTCGACCACATTTCCATCAGCCGCTTCTGCTCGCGGACGAGAACGATCCCGTTCTCCGCAAGCACTGCAGCCTCCTCGGAAGCGGTGATCGCCTCCGCCATCGTCTCGGCGATCTTCGCACGCCGCGAGATCTCCGCCGCCGACTCCAGCGCCGAGGCCTGCACCTTGCGCGCCGCAGGTGAAATCGAAATCGCCTCGGCCTCCGCGCGCGTGTTCGTCGCCGTGCCAAATCCCATCCGCGCCAGCTCGCGGCCGAGCATCACCAGTTCCGCCGTGAGATGTCCGCCCTTCGCCTCCTTCAGTGCGCCGCCGAGCGCCGTCCACGCCTCCGTGAATTTCGTGTCAAACTCCTTCACCGCGCCGCCCGTCGCCACGCCCGCCTGCCTCACCGCCGCCTCGTCAGCGGTCTTCGAATAGACGGTGGACTCGTTCGCCTTGCGCACCGCGCTGTGAAGCTGCGCCGCCTGTTCCGCAAGCGCGCGCACGCTCTCATTCATCGCGCGCAGCGCATCGAGCGCCTGCACGCGCCGCATCTCAAATCCCGACGCCGTGATCGTCACCTGCAGCGGGCGCGACTCCGCCTTGCTGCCTTTCAAATCCGTCGCCACGAGTTTCATCGTCAGCAGATCGCCGGGCTTCACTCCCTCCTGGAAAATATCCCACTGGTCCGCGATGCGCACCTGCTTGCCGGACTTCTTCGCGAGCACGGTTTCCTTCCAACCGCCGGAATTGATCTTCACAAGCCGCGAGACTTTCGCGAGGCCGAGGTCGTCCGTCGCATTGCCGCTGATGTCCACAAGTTCGTTCGCGGGCAGGATGAGATCGTTCTTCGGCTTCTCGAGTTCCACCGCGGGCAGCAAGTCGGGCTCCGCGCGGATTTCATTTTCCGGGCTGAACTTGTTTTCAAATCCCGTCTCCGCGCCCGTGAGATGCACGCGGTAGGTGCCGCTCGCATTCATCGTGATTTTGCCCGAGAGCAATCCGTCCGCGCCCGCCGTGAGCGCCACCGTGCTGCTCGTCTTGCCTTGCTCGATCAGCAAATCCGCGCGCTTCACCGCCTGATTTGTTTTCAGCTTCAGCTCGACCTCGGTGCCCTCGAGCGCGACGAGCGCGCCGTCCTTTTCCGTCACGCTGCGGTCGGCCAGCTCGCTGTATTTTGGAAAATGAAACACCTTCGCGAACTCGGTCACGTAGGGCCGCTCGCGCGCATCGAGCAGATACTTCCGCGTGAGCGCGTCGCCGGCCTTGATGCGATAGCGCACGCTCGCACGGCTCACCTGCACCGTCGCCGCAAAGCGATCCTCGCCGAGCGCCTCCATGTCCATCACATGCCAGCCGCCGCCGTCGCTCATCGTCTCAATGCGCGCGCGGTTTGCGAGCTGGCCCGAGAGCTTCACCTCCACGCGCACCGTGTCGCCCTGCGGGACCATCTTGTCGCCGCCAATCGGCAACTGCACGTCCACCTTCGTCCGCGAGACGCGTTCGAGATTCATCCACGGCGCGAGCGCGCGGAGCATCAGCGTGTGAAAGCTCCAGCCGCTCGCCGCCATCATCGCAATCGCCGCGACGGTGATCGCAAATGTCCAACCAATCGTGCGCCGGATGAGCGCCACGGGCAGCAATGATTTCATCTCCACATCGCCGATGCGCTGCGCGACATCCGCTTGGAGCAGCGCGCGGAATTGCTCCGAGTCAAACACCTCGCCCGGCGTGCGCCCGAGTTCCACCGCCGAGAGCAAATCCTCGCGCAGCCCCGGCTCCGCGTGCTCGATCAGCCGCGCAAGCTGGCGCTCGTCGGGCGCGTGCAGGAGTTCGCGCAGGCACTGCCGCCACAGCACGACCAGCACGGCGGCGTACGCCGTGCCGCTCAACGTCCACCGAAGCCACTCCGGCAGCATCCATTTCAGATCCACCGCAGCCACCGCGAGCAGCAGCAGCACCAGCGCGGCAAGCCCCGCGAGCACGCCCTTAATGATGATGAGCCGCCTGCGCCGCCGGGCGAATGCATTCAGTTTTCGTGAAATTAGCGGATCAAGGGTGGCGCTCATAGTTGGGAAAGGTCGGGCAATCGTATCGGAGGACTACCCGCTGGCCAGCCTGCGCTTTGGGAGAACGAGAGTGAAACCCGACTCAAAAAACCGTGCGGGCTCCTTGTCGTGCGGTGGCAAGCGAAGCGCGACACCGCCTTTGCCTCGCGCGCGGGACGGACATCCGGGCGTCTCTTCGCATCTCCGCAACAAGGCGGCGTGGCGCTGCGCTTCCCGCCGCACTACAAGGGACACCGCCGTGAGGACGACCTGCTTTTTTGATGCGTTTGCCCTGCCGACTCCACCCGGCAGTGTCCTAATTTACGGGAGGCACATGGAGCCACGTGGAATGAACCGCGGCGGGCACGGCGGGCGCGGCGATTCAATGTCTCTCTCTCCGCGTCCGCCGCGTCCGCCGCGGTTGAAATTCGGACGGTGCCTCGCGGCAGAGCGCAGTTGACAGCGTGGCACTCCGTCGCG
>JANXZI010000543.1 GCA_025355595.1 Spartobacteria bacterium | reverse complement strand
CGGCCCGATCCCGTGGTAATAGTCCACCTCGCCGTAGTGCAGCTTGCCGACGAGATCCTGATCGATCACCGCCTTCGTCGCGAGAAATTGCGAGGACCAGCGGCACTCGAAGCACACGCACACTTTCACGCCCGACGACTCGGCGGCGGACTTCATCGTGAGGATGTCGCTCCACTCGATCGCGAGCGGCTTCTCCACGATGATGTGCTTGCCCGCCTTCGCCGCCGCGATGAACTGCGGCGCGTGCTGGTTCGGGTAGCTTGTGATGTCCACGACATGCACGCTCTTGCTCGCGAGCATCTTCGCGAGATCCGTATAGGCCGTGATCGGCGAGCCGTGCTTCGCCGAAAGATCCGCTGAGTCGAGCTTGCGCGAACTCCACACCGCAGTGACCTGCGCGTTCGAGGTGGCATTGATGGCGGCGATGTGGGCCGTGGCCGCCCATCCATAGCCGATGACGGCGACGTTGTATTTTTTGCTCATGGGAGTTGGAGGAAAAGGAGGAAGCGGCGTTCTAGTCGTGTGCAGCGCGATGGCGAGCGCATTTCACGCAGCGTCGCACTTCGAAGTTTGGTGTTAGAAGTTAGACGTTCGACGTTAAGCCCGCCGCAGGCGCGTGCCGAAGCGAGCAACAAATCCCGAAACCGCAGAGTCCGCTGCGCGGGGCTCAACACCTAACTTCAAACGTCAAACTCTTAACGCTAAACGGAGACGCACCCGCGCTTCATTGCGCCTCGCCCTTGAGAAACGACAGCAGGTCCGCAAGATCCTGCGGCTTCATCGTGGTCTCCAGTCCTGCCGGCATCAGCGAGTGCTCGCTCGCGGTGAGCGATTTGAGGTTCGCACGCGGAATGTTTTCCTCCACGCCGAGCGGCTGGCGCAGTGTGATGGATTCCGGCGTGTCCGAAATCACGATGCCCACGAGTGTGCGCCCGTCCTTCAGCTCTGCGATGCTCGCGGCAAAGGCGGGCACGATTTCAAAATCGGGCACGACGATGTGCATCAGCGCGGCTTCCTTCGTCTGGTTGCGGATGTCCATCAGATCGGGGCCGACGGTGTGACCCTCCTGCTCCAGCCTGTGGCACGACGAGCAGATCGTCTTGAAGACTTCCTTTCCGTGCGCGGCATTCGGCGCGAGCGCGAGCACAGCCTTGGCGGCCTCATAGGCTTTCATGCGATCACCGTCGGAGGGCATGCCGAAAAGCTTCGCCGCTCGCTCGCGGATCGTGGCGGCCTTGCTCTTGGAAAGTGCGGTGCGCTGCACGGCGCTGATCGCATTGCGCGGGATTGTGCCGGACTCGACCGCATCGAGCACGCGCGGCACATGCGCCGGGCGCGCAAGCAGCGCGGACAGGGTGATCTCGCGTTCCGCCGGTGTCAGCGACGCAAGCCGTTTCGATGCGAGCAGGGCAGTTGTCACCTCTGCTTCATCGAACGTCGCCAGCGCGCGGACCGATGCGGCGCGCAGCTTTTCATCGCGGTCGGACATGGCGAGTTTGAGCAGTGAAACCGAGGCGGCCTTCCATTCCATTCGGGCCAGCAGATTCACATACATCTCGCGCTGGGCCGCAGGGTGCGCCGGCTCGACCACGTCGCGGGCCGCCTCCGCGAGCAGCGGGGCAATCCATTCTCCATCCGTGGACGCACCCAGCCGTTTTCCGGATTTTTCGGCAACGGAAAGCAGCAGGGGCGCAATCGTGGGGACGTGGGATTTTCCGAAAAGTCCCGGCGCTCCCGCGGCGGCATCCAGCGCATTCCTGAGCGCGGCCAGGTCGCTGAATCCGCGGCCCACGCCGCGCAGCAATTCCGGCACGCCGGCTTCCACGGGATCGATGCGCGAAAGCAACGCGCCGAGAAATTCCCGTTCGCGCCCGCCGATGCCGCTGAGCACTGCCGCACGTGTCCAGCGATCGTCCGCACCGAGCGCGGCGATCTTCGCGAGCGTTGGCACTGCCTGCGCATCGCGCGATTCGCCGAGGCCGAGCGCGGCGCGGAAACGAACGCGCGCGTCCTTGCTCTCTGCGCCGCGAAGCAAAACTTCGAGCGGCACCTTGTCCAAGTCCTCGCGCTCCAGCCCGCGATCGTTCGCATACGTCCACTCACGCGGAATGTCCTTCGTCGCGGGCGCGGACGATGTGATGCGCCAGATGCGTCCGTTCTTTTTCCCGGACTCGAAATCGGTGTGCTTGCGAATTTCCGCCGGCAGGTAGTCTGGATGCTCGATGGTCTTGCGGTACATGTCGCAGACGTAGAGCGCGCCATCGGGGCCGCGCGTGAGGAATACGGGACGGCACCAGTCGTCGCTCGATGCGAACAGCTCGCGCTTTTCCAGCAGCGGCTCGGCGACGAAAGTTGCGCCGTGCGGGACGAGCTTGTCGGCGTGAATGAGATTGCCGGTCGGGTCGCACGAAAATGCGCAGCCGTCGAACTTCGCCGGCAGTGCGCCGCCGCGCCAGATTTTCACCCCGCACGCGGCGCTGAATGAACCCGCGTGCGAGTCGGCGGTAGTGATGTTCGAGCTGATCGGGAAAAGCCGCACGCCGTCGCCGCCGCCCTTGAGTCCCGTCTTCACGGTGCGATCGTTGCAGTCCTGCACGGTCTCGCCGAATGCGAGGTGCGCATTCCGGTGCAGCCAGCGAGACTCGACTACGACGTGCTGCACGGGCAGCCGGTTCA
>JANXZI010000524.1 GCA_025355595.1 Spartobacteria bacterium | reverse complement strand
CAAAGTCGGCAGGCGGAAAGCGTCACACGACTGAGGACGTGAAGAAGGCGCTGGGTCTGAAGTAGCCGCCGACGGAAGGAGGCGGGCACGCTCTTTCAAAATGAAAGCATTCTGCATAAGCGCCGCCGGCCGGGTCATCATGTTCGCAGCATCCGCAGCATTTCTGTTTGCAGGCGTGCCGCCGAAACAGGCGACAACGGTAAATTCCCTCGGGATGAAATTCGCCGCTGTCGGCGATGTGCAGTTCAGCGTCTATCTCACCACGCGGAAGGATTTCGAGGCGTTCGCCACCGCGACGCATTTGAAATCGGAAGCATGGCAAACCCCCGGCTTCGAACAGGGGCCGGACCATCCTGTTGTCAATGTGTCGTGGCGTGAGGCGGATGCGTTTTGCAAATGGCTCACGGAGAAGGAACGCGCCGCCGGGCTCCTCACGGCGAATGAATACTACCGTCTGCCGACGGATTTGGAGTGGAGCAAAGCCGTCGGCCTTGCGGCGGAAAAGGGCGCCTCCCCGGAGGAGCGCGATATGGGCGTGCCGGATGTGTATCCGTGGGGTAAAGAAGGGCTGCGGCCGCGTGATGCAGGAAACTATGGTGTCGTGCATTTCAGCGCGGAAGATCGTAAAGATGAGGACGGCTATCGTTACACTTCGCCGGTCGGAAAATTCCGGATCAACGCGTTCGGACTTTACGATATGGGCGGCAATGTCTGGCAATGGACCTCGGACTTTTGGAACTCCGAGAATCGTGCAAAAACTTTGCGCGGTGCTTCGTGGGACAACGGCGTCTCGTTATCCCTCCTGTCTTCGTGCCGTATCAGTGTATCTCCAGACACCATTCACGACACCTACGGGTTTCGGATCGTCAAGGCGACCGCTTCGGAAAAAAGCAGTGGAACGGTTCCGAAGAAGTGAATTGGTTGTTGCCGTGTGAGCGCACCGAGCTTGCGCTGCGGCTTCCGCGACTGAACATTGAGCGCTTCGCGCATCGCACATGATTCCCTCCCTGTCCCACCTCACCCGCCGCACTTTCCTCGGCAATGCCGCGCGCGGCATCGGCGCGATGGCGCTCGGCTCGCTGCTGAATCCGGCTTCGCTTTTCGCCGAGCAGAAGTGGCGTGGCATTTTGCCGGCGCTGCATTTTCCCGCGAAGGCGAAGCGCGTGATCTGGCTCACGATGGCGGGCGGGCCGTCGCATCTGGAGACGTTCGACTTCAAACCGGTGCTCGCCGCGAACCACGACAAGCCGATGCCCGACAGCCTCACGAAGGGCCAGCAGCTCGCGCAACTCCAGGGCGCGCAGCTCAAGTGCTTCGGCCCGCAGTGGGAGTTCAAAAAATTCGGCCAGTGCGGCGCGGAAATCTGCGAGCTGTTCCCGCACATCGGCTCGGTGGCGGACGACATCGCATTCATCCGCTCGATGACGACGGACGCGATCAACCACGATCCCGCGCACTGCTTTTTCAACACCGGCTCGACCATCCCCGGACGCCCGAGCATGGGCTCGTGGCTCACGTATGGACTCGGCAGTGACGCAGAGGATCTGCCCGGCTTCGTCGTGCTCACCTCGCTCGGCAAGGGTGGGCAGAACCAGCCCATCGCCGCGCGGCAGTGGAGCGCGGGCTTTTTGCCGAGCCGTTTCCAGGGCGTCGCGCTGCGGAGCAAAGGCGACCCGGTGCTTTACCTCAGCAATCCTCCAGGCGTCTCGCGCGAGTCGCAGGGCGACCTCATCGGCACCGTCAACAAACTGAACGCGCAATTCGACGCCGTCGTGGACGACCCGGAAATCGCCACGCGCATCGCGCAGTATGAGATGGCCTTCAAGATGCAGGCCAGCGTCCCCGAACTCATGGACATGGCGAAGGAACCGCAGAGCGTGCTCGATCTCTACGGCTGCAAGCCCGGCGACGGATCGTTCGCCAGCAACTGCCTCCTCGCGCGCCGCCTCGCCGAGCGCGGCGTCCGTTTCATCCAGCTCTACCACAAGGACTGGGACCACCACGGCGGCGTGAAAGTTGGCATCGAGCAAAAAGCCGCCGAGGTGGACCGCGCGTGCATGGCCCTCATCACCGACCTCAAGCAGCGCGGCATGTTCGACGACACCATCATCGTGTGGGCCGGCGAATTCGGCCGCACGCCGATGTCGCAGGGTGGCAGCGGACGCGACCACCACATCCTCGGCTTCACCACATGGATGGCCGGCGGCGGGATCAAAGGCGGCGTGCAATGGGGCGAGACCGACGAGTTCG